>NZ_JBVJLS010000013.1:0-270941 GCF_055584605.1 Nocardia sp. NPDC102475
CCAGGATCAAACTCTCCGTTGAAGACTCTCAACCACACCCCCAAAAAGAGGGCGCAATCAGAAGAATTAACCAGAGTCCGAAAACCTTGGCAAAATCAAACGCCAGCAAAAAGTATTTGCTGACTAAATATCCAGCCCTCACCATACGGGGGTATGAAAGGACCGGAACCAAAAAATATTTGGCACTGACATTCATCGACACACTATTGAGTTCTCAAAGAACACACGCACACACCATCTAGCGGGTTTGACCCCGGTCGATCGGTGAGGCAACTTATCCAGCTTAGCTCAGCCGTGAACCCAATTCAAAATCGGGGTCTCGTTCGAGCTAGTGTGATCGTCAGGCGCTCAACGTCCTACCTCGTTTCCCTGGTCCTTCGCCCAGCCTTTCGGCTCAGCGCGTGGGCCCCGGGTCGGTGTCCGTGTCGCTCTGACTCGAATAAAGTTACGTGTCGGTGTGCACGATGTCAAATCGCCTGGTCAGGAACGGTTTTCGACAAGAGGTGATCGTCGCCTTCCGTTCACATGATCAATCCGCGGCGCCGACTCGCTCCACCTGACCACCCAACGCCTGCAGCTGCTCGACGAAATTCGGGTAGCCGCGGTCGATATGGAAGACGTCGTGCACCTCAGTAGTGCCATCGGCAACCAGACCGGCAAGTACCAAACCGGCGCCGGCCCGAATATCCGACGACCACACCGGCGCACTCGACAGCCGCGGAATTCCGCGCACCACCGCGTGATGCCCATCCGTCCGCGCGTCGGCGCCCAGCCGGATCATCTCCTCCACGAAACGGAACCGCGCCTCGAAGATGTTCTCGGTGATCATCGAGGTGCCGTCCGCAATCGCGGCCAGACCGATGGCCATCGGCTGCAGATCGGTCGGGAATCCGGGGAAAGGCAGCGTCGAGAAATTCACCGCGCGCGGCCGATCAGCCTGGATCACCCGGAAACCATCCGGTTCGAATGAGATACGCGCACCGGCCGAGCGCAGCTTGTCCAGCACGAGGGACAGATGCTTGGGGTTCACACCGGTGACCCGGACATCGCCCATGGTCATCACCGCGGCGATCCCCCAAGTCGCGGCGACGATCCGGTCGCCGATCACCTGGTGCGTCGTCGGCGCGAGCCGCTCGACCCCCTGAATGGTGAGCACCGAGGTACCCGCGCCGCTGATCCGCGCTCCCATCCGAACAAGCATGTTGCACAGATCGACGATGTCGGGTTCCCGGGCCGCGTTATCGATCACCGTCTCCCCCTCGGCCAGCACCGCCGCCATGAGGATGTTCTCGGTAGCGCCCACCGAGGGAAAGTCCAGCCTGATCCGCGCACCCTGTAGTTCTTCGGCGCGCGCGACCACACAACCGTGCTCGATTTCGCTGGTCGCGCCGAGCAGACGCAGACCCGCCTGATGCATATCCAATGGCCGCGAACCGATCGCGTCACCACCGGGCAGGGCGACAACAGCGCGCTTACACCGCGCCATCAGCGGACCGAGCACACAGACCGAAGCGCGGAACTGCGTAACCGCCGGAAAATCCGCGTGGTACTTGGGCTCCGCAGGCGTGTTGATCGTGACGACCGACCCGTCGATCGTGACGTCGCAGCCGAGGCCGCGCAGCACATCACCCATCAACGGCACATCGAGGATGTCCGGGCAGTTCGTAATGGTGGTCGTGCCTTCGGCCAGCAATGCAGCCGCCATCAACTTGAGGACGCTGTTCTTGGCACCCCCGACCGCGACCTCACCGACGAGTCGATTCCCGCCAGTAACCAAAAACCGTTCCATGCCGCCTCTCCGCGTATTCGGCGCACTGTTGGTGCAAAGGATAGTTGCGTTGCGGTCCGGTGGTAGCAGTGCCGGGGTTATATCCAGGTAGCTGGGACGACTTTCGGGGTGTCCAGCAACTTTTGCGCGTGTCGGTGCGGATCGGACGGTTCACGAACCACCTTGTTCGCCACCAGGCTTCCACAACACGTCACCGCCCGGGTTGGCGACACGGCTGAGGATGAACAGCAGGTCGGAGAGGCGGTTCAGGTACTTGGCCGGAAGGATATTCGTATCGTCCGGATGCGCCTGCACCGCGGCCCATGCCGAACGCTCCGCCCGCCGGGCCACCGTACGAGCAGTGTGCAGCAGGGCGGCCAGCGGCGTACCGCCGGGCAGAATGAACGAATTCAGTGCGGGCAGATCGGCATTGAATTCATCGCACCAGGCTTCGAGACGGTCGATATAGGGCTGGGTGATGCGCAGCGGCGGATACTTCGGCTCCTCGACCACCGGGGTCGAAAGATCCGCGCCCGCATCGAACAGATCGTTCTGCACCTGGCGCAATACCTTCAGCAACTCCGGGGCGGGGTCGCCGAGCGCGACGGCTACACCGATGGCGGCGTTCGTTTCGTCACAGTCGGCATAGGCGACCAGCCGCGGATCGGTTTTGGCCACCCGCGAAAAATCGCTGAGACCGGTCGTCCCGTCGTCGCCGGTCCGCGTATAGATCCGCGTCAGGTGCACATTCACGAGTTCAGCCTAGAGTCCGGGCAGCCGACGGGTGCGATCCGAGGGCCGGGATTCGACCCAGGAGAGGAAGGCGGCCAATGAGCCGCGGTCCAGGGCCAATTCGTAATTGCCGTCATTATCGGAAACCGCGGTCACCGCGATCTCATCGGTCATGATGTCGTATTCATCGCCACGCGGGCCGCGCCGATCACCGATCTCGATGCCCTGGCGTCGAATGGTGGAGTCGGGGCCCAGTTTCAGACTGGAGAGCTTGTAGAAGACGAGGCGATCCTCGTCATATCGAATCAGGCCGTGCCGCCACCCCTGACCGCCGCGCGCGGGCAGCACCCGCAGAATCGCGGCGGTGCCGCCGCGGCGCAGCATGATCAGCCGGTAGGTGGAGGCCAACGCCAACAGAACGAGCGTGAGCACCAGAATGATCAGGAGAACCATCCCGGTCTGCAATGCCGTTCGTCCCTTCGTTCCGCCGCCGTGTCGACGACACGGTATTCGATTGGCGGTGTTCGCAGGCCTCCGTGGTTACGCAGGCTACCGCCTCCGGGCCTGATGCTCACACCGCGTGCGGCCATTCAACCACGGCCCCGAGTTTACAAATGGCTTGGCCTTGTCTTTGAACGTTCGAAGCCGGAAACGGCGCTGTCGGCGGCGAATACCTTCGCCGCCGACAGCGCCGTGCTATCGGGTCATACCCAATCCTGCTGCGGTACTACGCCTTCGCCTCTTCGACCGCGCGCACCTGGCCCTGGGCCGCGATCTTCGCTTCCTCGGAGGCATCGGCGTCGGCCAGCACCCGACGGGCCGCCTCGACGTCGATCTCATCGGCGAACTCCGCGGATTCGGCCAGCACCCGGACCGAGGTCGCGGTCACCGAGAAGAACCCACCGTGCACCGCCGCGGTGATCCGCTCACCCTCGGTGGGCACGATGCTCACGATGCCGCCCTCGACCAGCTGGCCGAGCAGCGGCTCGTGACCCGCCATGATGCCGATCTGACCTTCGGTGGTCTGCGCGCTGACGAACGTCGCCTGGCCGGACCAGAGCAAACGTTCGACGGCGACCAGATCAACTGACATCTCCGCCATGGGTGACTACTTTCCGGCGATCTTCTTCGCGGCCGCCTCGACGTCGTCGAGACCACCGCAGGAGTTGAACGCCTGCTCCGGGAAGTGGTCGAACTCGCCCTTGCAGACGCGGTCGAACGCCTCGATGGTGTCGGTCAGCGGCACCACGGAGCCCGGCTGGCCGGTGAACTTCTCGGCCACGATGAAGTTCTGGCCGAGGAACTTCTCCAGACGACGGGCCCGGCCGACGAGGACCTTGTCCTCTTCGGAGAGCTCGTCCATGCCGAGGATGGCGATGATGTCCTGCAGTTCCTTGTACTTCTGCAGGATCCGCTTCACCTCGTTGGCGACCCGGAAGTGCTCCGCACCGACGATCGAGGCCTCCAGGATGCGGGAGGTCGAGGTCAGCGGGTCGACGGCCGGATAGATGCCCTTCTGCGAGATCGGGCGGGAGAGCTCGGTCGTCGCATCGAGGTGGGCGAAGGTGGTCGCCGGGGCCGGGTCGGTGTAGTCGTCGGCAGGCACGTAGATGGCCTGCAGCGAGGTGATGGACCGACCACGGGTCGAGGTGATGCGCTCCTGCAGCTCACCCATCTCGTCGGCCAGGGTGGGCTGGTAACCGACGGCCGAAGGCATGCGGCCGAGCAGGGTCGACACCTCGGAACCGGCCTGGGTGAACCGGAAGATGTTGTCGATGAACAACAGCACGTCCTGGTGCTGCACATCACGGAAGTACTCGGCCATGGTCAGGGCCGACAGCGCGACGCGCATACGGGTGCCCGGCGGCTCGTCCATCTGGCCGAAGACGAGGGCGGTGTCCTGGAGGACGCCCATCTCTTCCATTTCCAGGTGCAGGTCGGTGCCCTCACGGGTGCGCTCACCGACGCCCGCGAACACCGAGGTGCCGGAGAACTCCCGCGCGATACGGGTGATCATCTCCTGGATCAGAACGGTCTTGCCGACACCGGCACCACCGAACAGACCGATCTTGCCGCCCTTCACGTACGGGGTCAGCAGGTCGATGACCTTGATGCCCGTCTCCAGGATCTCGGTCTTACCCTCGAGCTGGTCGAATGACGGAGGCTTGCGGTGAATGCCCCACTGCTCGCCGTCGCGGCCGAGGCCCGGGGTGTCGAGGCAGTCGCCGAGGGCGTTGAACACGTGGCCCTTGGTGATGTCGCCGACGGGCACCGAGATCGGCTTGCCGGTGTCGGTGACGGTGGCGCCACGGACCAGACCGTCGGTGGGCTGCATCGAGATGGTGCGCACGATGTTGTCACCGAGGTGCTGGGCGACCTCGAGGGTCAGGGTCTTGGCCACCGAGGTCAGGGTGATCTCGGCGTGCAGAGCGTTGAACAGCTCAGGGATGGAACCCCGCGGGAACTCGACGTCCACGACGGGGCCGATGACGCGGACGACGCGACCTGTTTTCGCGCCGGTCCGGCTCTCTTGTGTGACTGCTGCGGTCATTTTTCTCTTCCTGCGCCTTTAGTCGCGGTCCGAGCTCGAAGCCAGCGCGTTCACGCCGCCGACGATTTCGCTGATTTCCTGCGTGATCTGGGCCTGCCGCACCGAATTCGCCTGCCGGGTAAGCACATTGGCCAGTTCGTTGGCGTTGTCGGTGGCTGCCTTCATTGCGGTGCGCCGAGCCGCGGACTCGGATGCCGCTGCCTCGAGCAACGATGAGTAGATGCGCGTGTTGATGTACTTGGGCAGCAGCGCCGCCAGCAGCACATCGGCATCGGGCTCGAACTCGTACTGCGCGGTGAGTTCCGCGGTCGGCGAGTCGGTGAAGCTGTCCTCACCCATGTCGTAGTCTTCGTCGACATAGCTGACCTGGATCGGCGCCAGGCGACGCACCTCGGGGGTCTGGGTCAGCATCGAGACGAAACGGGTGTACACGATGTGCAACTCGTCGACGCCCTCGATATTGCCCACCCCGTTCGGGGCCGGAACCTCAGCCTCGGAGCCCGCCATGAACGCGTCCACCAGGTGGTGGCACGCGGCCGTGGCATCGTTGTACTTCGGCTGCTGGGAGAACCCGGTCCACGCGTTGACCACCGGCCGATTCCGGAAGGTGTAGTACGTGAGGCCCTTATTGCCCATCACGTACAGCACCGGCTCCTTGCCCTCGCCACGCAGGGTGACCATGAGCTCCTCGGCGCGCTTGAGCACGTTGGAGTTGTAGCCACCGCACATGCCGCTGTCACTGGTGATCACCAGGACGGCGGCGCGGCGCGGGTTGGCCCGCTCGGTCAGCAGCGGGTGCGACAGATTCGTCGACGCACTCGCGAGTTCGCCGAGGACCTTGGTGATCTCCTCGGCGAACGGCTTCGCGGCCGCAACCCTGGCCTGGGCCTTGGAGATTCGCGAGGTCGCGATCAGCTCCTGGGCCTTGGTGATCTTCTTGATCGAACTCACACCACGAATGCGGGAGCGCAATTCACGCAAGCTTGCCATCAGCGGTTCACACTCCCTTCATTCGACGGTGTCGGATTGCAGCATTCCCGGGGCACTGCGTGGTTACGCAAGCTACCGCCTCCGTGCCCGTCGCTCATGCTGCGGATCGAATAACGCATCAGCGGGCTCGATTACTTCTCGACGTGCTTGCGGGTCACCGACAGCGATTCGACCTCTTCATGGTCGAGCTCACCGGCGGCGGCCTCGTTCACGACGCGCGAGCCGTCGGAAGCGAGGAAGCCCTGCTTGAACTTGTCGGTGGCCGCCTTGATGGCATCGCCGTTCTCGTTGTCGAGGACCTTGCCGCCCTGGATCGACTTGAAGGCGTCGGCCGCGCTGCGGTGCAGATCCTCGAGCAGTTCCACGTTGAAGCGACGGATGTCGGCAACCGGAACCGAGTCGAAGTAGCCGGCGTCGACCAGGAAGATCGAGACGATCTGGTCTTCGACCGGAACCGGCGAGTACTGGTCCTGCTTGAGCAACTCGACCCAGCGGGCACCGCGCTCCAGCTGTGCGAGCGAGGCGGCGTCGAGGTCGGAGGCGAAGGCGGAGAACGCCTCCAGCTCGCGGTACTGCGCCATTTCCAGACGCAGCGAACCGGCGACCTTCTTCATGCCCTTGGTCTGGGCGGCGCCACCGACACGGGAGACCGAGGTACCGACGTTGATCGCCGGACGGACACCCTTGTTGAACAGGTCGGACTCGAGGAAGACCTGGCCGTCGGTGATGGAGATGACGTTGGTCGGGATGAACGCCGAGATGTCGTTGGCCTTGGTCTCGATGATCGGCAGACCCGTCATCGAGCCGGCGCCCATCTCGTCGGACAGCTTCGCGCAACGCTCCAGCAGACGCGAGTGCAGGTAGAAGACGTCACCCGGATACGCCTCGCGACCCGGCGGACGACGCAGCAGCAGTGAGATGGCGCGGTACGCCTCAGCCTGCTTGGTCAGGTCGTCGAACACGATCAGGACGTGCTTGCCCTGGTACATCCAGTGCTGGCCGATCGACGAACCGGTGTAGGGCGCAAGCCATTTGAAGCCGGCCGAGTCCGAGGCGGGGGCCGCGACGATGGTGGTGTACTCCATCGCACCGTGCGATTCCAGCGCGGTCTTCACGCCCGCGATGGTGGAACCCTTCTGACCGATCGCGACGTAGATGCAGCGAACCTGCTTGGTCGGGTCGCCGGTCTCCCAGTTCGCCTTCTGCGCCAGGATCGCGTCGATGCAGACCGCGGTCTTACCGGTCTTGCGGTCGCCGATGATCAGCTGACGCTGACCACGACCGATGGCGGTCAGGGCGTCGATGGCGGTGATGCCGGTGGCCAGCGGCTCCTCAACCGGCTGACGCTGCAGCACGGACGCGGCCTGCAACTCCAGCACGCGCTGCTCTTCGGCCTCGACCTCGCCGAGGCCGTCGATCGGCTGACCGAGCGGGTTGACCACGCGGCCGAGGAACTTGTCACCGACGGGGACCGAGAGCACGTCGCCGGTGCGGCGAACCTGCTGGCCCTCTTCGATTTCCGCGAACTCGCCGAGGATGACCGCACCGATCGCGCGGTCCTCGAGGTTCAGCGCGACGCCGAGCACACCACCCGGGAACTCGAGCAGTTCATTGGCCATCGCCGAAGGCAGGCCGCTGACGTGCGCGATGCCGTCACTGCAGTCGGTTACCACGCCGACTTCTTCGATGGAGGTTTCCGGGGTGTAGCTCTGGGTGTAGCTCTCGATCGCGCTACGGATCTCATCGGTGGAGATCGTCAGCTCCGCCATAGTCTTCCTGCTCTCGCTGTCTGGTCTGGATGTCGGGGGTGGTGGGTCGTCAGGCCAGAGCCCGACGCAGCCGTTCCAAGCGGCCGGTGGCGCTGCCGTCGATCAGGTCGTCGCCGACCTGCACCACGACGCCGGTCAGCAGACTCGGATCGACCTGCACGTGCACCGTGACCGGCTTGCCGTAGATGCGCTGCAACGACGCCCCGAGGTGGTCGCGCTGCTGGTCGGTCAGCGCGACCGCGGCACGCACATGCGCGACGATCTGATCGCGCCGCGCGGCCGCGAGATCGGACAACTCGCCGAATGCGCCGCCGATATTCGTCGACCGGGTGACCACCTGTTCCGCCAGGGTCTGGGTGATGGTCTCGGTCTTGCCCGCGAGCAGCCGGTCGATCAGTTCGCGCTTGGCCGCTGCGGGCTTCGCACGATCCGAAAGTGCCTGCTCCAGTTCGGGATTGTCGCCGATGATCCGGCCGAGCCGGAACAATTCGTCCTCGACCGCCCCGAGTCGTCCGCTGTCGGCGGCGGACTCCAGCAACGCCTCCTGGCCGAGCAACACCAGGGTGTCGACCAAATCGGCGGTGCGCGACCAGTTCTGGGCCACCGCGGTGGTCAGCACCGCCAGGGTGGCGGGGCTGACCTTGCCGCTGAAGACCCGCTCGCTGAGTTCGGCGCGCGCCGACCCGGGCACCGACACGTCCGCGAGCGCAACACGCAGCGAACGCTGGTCATCCAGCACGGCGACAACGGCGAACAGTTCCGACCCCGTTGTGGCCGCAACACTGTCGCTTCCGGTCAGAGCGGCCCGAAGTGCCTCCCGTGCCCGGGAGCTTGCCTCGCGGCTCGCTGCGTACATGCTTCTCACTTTCGCGTCGCTACCTTCCGACCCCGATGCCGGCATCCGACTGATCGAGTTCGGACAGGAACCGGTCGATCGAGGCCGCTTGCTTAGCTTCGTCCGAAACCGACTGTCCGATAATCTTTTCGGCCAAATCGACGGCAGTTTTGCCGACTTCGGCGCGCAGCTCGGTCAGGATCTGCTGGCGCTGTGCTTCCAGCTGGCTGTGACCGGCGGCGACGATGCGGTCGCTTTCGGCCTGTGCTTCCGCGCGCATCTGCGCGAGGATCTGCTGGCCCTGGGTGCGTGCGTCCTCACGGATGCGCGCGGCCTCGAGCCGGGCGTCAGCCAACTGCTGCTGGTACTGCTGCAGCGTCAGCTGGGCTTCTTCCTGCGCGGCCTCGGCCCGCTGGATTCCACCCTCGATCTTGTCCGCACGTTCATCCAACACCTTGATAAGGCGGGGGATGACGTACTTGTAGAAAATGGCGCCGACGATCGCAATGCAGACCACCGACCAGACAATGTCGTAGGTCTCGGGGATGAGGGGATTGATGTCCTCCCCTGTCTCCGCCGCGAGCATAGAAAGCGTGCTCATAGCAATCTCAGAAGATGAAGCCGGCCACAAGGCCGATCAGGGCGAGGGCCTCGGTGAACGCGATACCGAGGAACATGTTGGTACGGATGGTGCCCTGGAGCTCGGGCTGCCGGGCGATGCCCTCGATGGCCTTACCGACCACGATGCCGACGCCGATGCCGGGGCCGATGGCGGCGAGACCGTAGCCGATGGCGCCGAAGCCCTTGAACTTCTCGGTGGTGGTGGCGGCTTCCTGGGCCAGGTACGCGAGGCTCATGAGTCTTCCATTCCCTTTCTTTTGCTCACCCGCCGGTCGGCGTGGTGCAGCAGATATCCGGTAGGTGTGCGGTCAGTGCGAATCGGCGTGTTGTGCGAGTCCGATGTAAACGGCGGTCAGCAGCGCGAAAACGTAGGCCTGCAGGAAGATGACCAGCAGTTCGAACAGCGTGAACCCGAGTCCGGCCAGCAGCGAGAACGGCGAGAACACCTTCATCCAGGCCGCGGCGTCGAACAAGAAGAACCAGGTAGCGCTGAAGAACAGCACCAGCATGATGTGGCCGGCCAGCATGTTCGCCATGAGTCGGACGGTCAGCGTGAACGGACGCAGGATGAACGTCGAGACGAACTCGATCGGAATCAGCAACACGTGCAATGCGGGCGGAACATTCGGAACGACGATGCTGCTGCGCATATAGGTGACGAACCCGTACTTCTTGATACCCACGAAGTTGAATGCGAGGTACGCGATGAGGGCCAGCACCAGCGGCATGCCGATTCGGGCGTTCGACGAGATGTTCAGCCCCGGAATGATGCCGGAGAAGTTGAGGAAGAGAACCGCGAAGAAGATCGTCGCGATCAATGGGAAGTACTTGCGACCGGATTCCTTGCCGAGCACCTCCTCACAGATCTGGTCCTTGACGAAGACCAAACCGGTTTCGGCGATGTTCTGCAGACCACGCGGGACGATGCGAGGATTGCGGAATGCCAGCACCATGACGAGCACCAATGCGGCGGTCATCACCAGCCGGATCAGCATCAAACGGTCGAGTTCGAACGGCGTACCCTCGAACAGCACTGCTGGAGGGAAGAAGTCGGACAGCGATGGCGCGTGGAACTCGCCCGCCAAAGTGGTGACGCTCAGCGTTCTCTCCCGTGTTCGGGCCGCGGGTACGGTCATTCCCGCGGTTCGATCGGACATTGACGATCAATTGGGTCGACTCAGGTCGGCTCGAAATTCGTCAGCAGCTGTGCGGCATCCCGCGCGGGCGTCTGTACGTAGTGTCGGCGACATTCGTCGACATGCAGAACCGGAACCCCTCGGAGCCCGGCACGGCAGTAAGCATAGCGGCAGTTGGCGGGATCTCGGTGATCCCCCCTTGCTTGGTCGCTTGCTTACCAACACTTTACCAAGTTATCTACGACAGCGTGTAGGTGGGGGCGATTATTGCTGCGCAGAGGGCAAATCGGACTCACCGGTCGGTACGTTTACGTACGGAACCTTCTGCCGCAGAACGCCATACGTCTCCGCGCCGAGCACGACGAGCAAGGACCCGACCACGGTCAGGAACAGTGCCATCCGGTCGTAGAAGTCGAACCGCTGCAGCACCGCGATCACGATCATCGCGACCAGCAGCTTCCCCACCCAACTCACCAACATGACCAGGCCCGCGGTGCTCGCCGGCAGCTTCGCGCCGAACAGCACGACGGCCGCGGTGGTGAGAATGAAGCCGCCGCCGATGGCCGCGCCGAGCAGTGCGCCCCAGAGTCCGGACAGGCCCGCGACGGCCGAGGCGATGGCCACCGAAACCACCACCAACACGGCCAAACCGATCACGCCGTAGCGCAGCGCCGCCTTCAGCGGGGCGTCGGGACCGGGGACAGGGTTAATGAGACTCACGACTGCGCCTCGCTGGCGCTCGGCTCCGTCGTTCCTCTGGACGCTGTGTTCATGGTTCGCTCGCTTCGCTCCCTCACGACCCGAACTTTACCTGGAGCTTGCTTTACGAATCCGCGGGCTCTTTGCGCCGCAGGCCCGGTATAGCGGTCACCACCAGCGCGAAAACCAGCCCGCCCGCCATCATCAACACCACAATCCGGCGGTCATGGATCAGCGAAGTGCCGACGGCACCGAAGGCGAGCACACCGACCCACAAATAGATCACCAGCACAACGCGACGGTGCGAATGTCCGATCTGCAACAGCCGGTGATGCAAGTGCATTTTGTCCGGTGTCGAGAAACTCACACCGGCCCGAACCCGGCGCACGATCGCCAACAGCAGATCCAATACCGGAATGAACATCACCGCACCGACGAGCAGCAGCGGCGAAAGCAGACCGACGATGTCGCGAGGTCCGTAGCCCGCCAAATTGATTCGGCCCGAGGCGCCCGTCGACACCGCGGCCAACATGAGCCCGATCAACATCGATCCGGAATCACCCATGAATATCCGGGCGGGCGAAAAGTTGTGTGGCAGAAATCCCATGCAGGCGCCAGCCAGCGCGGCGGCGAGCAGGGCAGGCGGATATGTGTCGACCGAACCGCCCTGGCTGTAAAGCAGGCCGACGGTGAACACGAAGACCGCACCCGCGCAGATCAGACCCAACCCGGCCGCGAGGCCGTCGAGTCCGTCGACGAAATTCATCGCGTTGACCAGCGTCACCGTAATGCCGACCGTGACCAGGCCGCCCTGCAGCGCGTCCAGCACCACTGTCGTGTCATTGAACGGGTTGTATATGACGTACCAGCTCAGGCCCATCACCGCCATCACACCGGCGGCGGTGACCTGACCCGCGAATTTGGTCAGCGCGTCCAGGCCCCAGCGGTCGTCGACGATGCCGACGAGCACGATGAGCGTGGCCGCCACCAGCACCGCCGGAATATCCGGCGCGTAATCGAACCCCCTTCGCAGCGCGGGCAATTGGTGCGCGAACAGCACCGCGGCGACCACCCCGACGTACATGCCGACGCCGCCCATTCGCGGAATCGGTTTGACGTGCACATCGCGCTCGCGCGGCACAGCCACCGCACCGAAGGCGATGGCGAGCACCCGAATCCCACCGGTGGCCAGGAAGGTCACCGTGCCCGAGATGAGAAGCACGAGCAGCAGCTCGCGCAAAGGAACTACCGCACCCGAACCGATCATCCGTTTATCTGATCCGCCATCTGATCACTGCGTCCCGAGGTCACCGCGTCGCGACGCTGGTCAGCGCCTCCGGGGACATTCCGAGCACATCGGCGATATCGCCGACCGGAACCGCGCCCGCGCGCAGGATCCGCGGCTGATCGGCGGTGAGGTCGACGATGGTGGACGCGATCGCATGTTCGGCCGGGCCGCCGTCGAGATAGACGCCGACCAGATCACCGAGCTGATCGCGCGCCTCGGCGGCGGTCTTGGCGGGCGGCTGTCCGGAGACATTGGCGCTGGAGACCGCGAGCGGGCCGACCTCGCGCAGCAGTTCCAGCGCGACCGGGTGCAGCGGCATCCGCAGCATGACCGTGCCACGGGTGTCACCCAGGTCCCAGGCGAGCGAAGGCGCCTGCTGCACAACGAGACTCAACCCACCGGGCCAGAATGCCCGGATCAGCTCGCGGGCCTGCGGGCGCACCGAGAACACCAGACCATCGATGGTGTGCCAGGAGCCGACCAGCACCGGTACCGGCATATCGCGACCACGCCGCTTGGCGGCGAGCAGATCGCTCACCGCAGTGGAATCGAACGCGTCCGCGGCCAGGCCGTACAAGGTATCGGTCGGCAGTACGACCAGCCGGCCGGATTTCAGGGCACTGGTGGCCGCGGTCAGTCCGGCGGCGCGCGAGTCGGGATCCGCGCAGTCGTAGACGGTACTCACGGCCACCATCCTGTCACGCGTGCCACTCGATGCCACCATCGGCGGGGTTGGTTCGATCCCATGGTCGCCGGGTCAAGCCCGAGTCGCGGCGACGAAGCGGGGCTTACCCGCGAGGTCCGGATGCTCGACAATGTCGGTGAAGTCACCCTGTTCGGCCAGCAGAGCGGCGAGATCGGAGCCGTTGGTGTCGTCGTGTTCGATGGCGCAGGAGCCGCCGGAGCGCAGCAGACGGGTGATGGTGGGGATCATCCGACGGATGACGTCCAGCCCGTCCGGACCGCCGAAGAGGGCCAGATGCGGATCGTGATCGGCGACCTCGGGATCGAGTTCGGCGCCTTCGGGAATGTATGGCGGATTGGCGACGACGAGATCGACCGCACCGTTCGATTCGGTGAGCAGATTCGGATCGGTGACATCGTCGGCGTACAGGGTGATCGGGGTGTCGCCCTCGGCAATGCGCAGATCGGCATTGCGGCGCGCCCACCGCAGGGCCGCCGGATCGATTTCGAT
The DNA here is from genome assembly GCF_055584605.1 of Nocardia sp. NPDC102475. Classification (NCBI taxonomy): domain Bacteria; kingdom Bacillati; phylum Actinomycetota; class Actinomycetes; order Mycobacteriales; family Nocardiaceae; genus Nocardia; species Nocardia sp. NPDC102475. Next base: position 13,585 of record NZ_JBVJLS010000013.1, read on the forward strand.
CGCGTGCACGTCCGCATCCGGGCGGGCCTGTGCAATGGCAAGTGCCAGCGCACCGGAACCGGTGCACAGATCGACGACGACCGGTGTGTGATCGTGCGGCAGCGCCTCCAATTGCGCCAGTGCCCAGGCGAACAGCAACTCGGTCTCGGGACGGGGCACGAAGACGCCGGGGCCGACCGCGAGTTCGATTTCGCCGATCGCCGCGGTGCCGGTCAGGTGCTGCAGCGGAATTCGCTGCGCGCGCCGGTCCACCAGCGCTCGATAGTCCTCGAGCAGTTCCGGCGCGACCAGCGGGGTCAGCACCAGCCGGGTCCGATCGACACCGAGCAGGTGGGCGGCCAAATGCTCGGCATCGGCCTGCGGACTGTGCACGCCCGCCGACCGGAGAGTTTCGACTGCCTGGTTGATGGCGGGGCGCAACGCCACACGCGTCATGGACATAGCGTCGACTCTGCCCGAACCGTACTTACTCCGCGGCCATTCGGGCTTCGCGATCGGCCTTGCCCAGGGCATCCAGGAGTGCGTCCATATCACCGTCGAGTACGGCGTCGAGGTTGTGCGCCTTGAAACCGATGCGGTGATCGGTGATGCGGTTTTCCGGGAAGTTGTAGGTGCGGATGCGCTCGGAGCGGTCCACGGTGCGGATCTGGCTGGCCCGACCCGCGGCGGCCTCCTGATCGGCCTGTTCCTCGGCGAGCGCCTGCAGTCGAGCCGCGAGCACCTGCATGGCGCGGGCCTTGTTCTGCAGCTGAGAACGCTCGTTCTGGCAGGTCACCACGACGCCCGAGGGCAGGTGGGTGATGCGGACCGCGGAGTCGGTGGTGTTGACGCCCTGGCCGCCCTTGCCGGAGGAGCGGTAGACGTCGATGCGCAGATCCGACTCGTCGATCTGTACCTCTTCGACCTCGTCGGGCTCCGGGTAGATCAGTACACCGGCCGCCGAGGTGTGGATGCGGCCCTGCGATTCGGTCACCGGAACCCGCTGGACGCGGTGCACGCCGCCCTCGAATTTGAAGCGGGACCAGACACCGTCGCGCGCGGCGTCGCGGCTCTTGATGGAGATGGTCGCGTCCTTGTAGCCGCCCAGGTCGGAGACGTTCACATCGAGAATTTCGACCTTCCACCCATGCCGCTCGGCATAGCGGACGTACATGCGGGCCAGATCCGAGGCGAACAGCGCCGATTCCTCACCGCCCTCACCGGATTTCACCTCGAGCACCACATCGTCGCCGTCGTGCGGGTCGCGCGGGGCCAGCAGATCCGCGAGTGTCTGCTCCAGCTCGGTGACCTGTTGTTCCAGGTCCGGCACCTCGGCGGCGAAGGACGCGTCGTCGGCCGCGAGTTCCTGCGCCGCGGCGAGATCGTCGCGGGCGGACTTCAGCTTGTTGTAGGTGGCCATGATCGGGGCCAGTTCGGCGAACCGTTTGCCGACCCGGCGGGCGGCACCCGGATCGTTGTGCAGCGCCGGATCGGCGAGCTGCGTTTCCAGGCCCGCGTGCTCGGCCAGAATGTCATCGATCGCGGACGGTTGCGTCACGGTGCTTCCTCTCGTTATCCGTACTGGCCACACAAAAGCGCCGACGCCCGGCCTGCAGTGCAGGACCGGGCGTCGGCGGGGAAGCTACTTTGCGTCGGCCTTCTTGCCGGCACGCTTGCCGTAGCGAGCCTCGAAGCGGGCCACGCGACCACCGGTGTCGAGGATCTTCTGCTTGCCGGTGTAGAACGGGTGGCACTGCGAGCAGACCTCGACGGTGATGTGTCCCGACTCCTTGGTGCTGCGAGTCTGGAAGGTGTTGCCGCAACCACAGACGACCGTGGTCTCGACATACGACGGGTGAATTCCTGCCTTCATGGGTGTCCTCTCGATACTGGCCGCCGGGTCGCCCGCGCAGATCGCGAGGACGTGAACCGGAGCCGACTTAGGCGGGAGGCCTGCTCGTCGGAGCAGACGCAACGACCGCTCAGTATGCCAGAACGGTGGTTACGCTCCCAAAACACCCCAGACCCCCGGTTTGTTCCCGCCCCCTAGGTAGTCCCCCAAGTCCCTTGCCAATTGAACTACTGGCACGCGTTGATCGTGTTCTTACGGAACCCTTAATACAGGTAGTCAACTACTCGTGGATACGAACACCAATGTTCATAGAGTTTTAGGCCTGATGCACATCGGCGTGCCGAGACAGAAGGGAGAACACTGTGAACAGCCGCGTTGCTCTGGCGGTCTTCGTTTCGTTGATTCTCACTGTCGCGGTCGGCTGGTTGACCACTCCGGTTCGCCCGGACACCTACGCGTACGCGAAACCCACTGCCGCACAGTTCGACCCGGCCACTACCGCCGCGAACAGCGGTAGCCCGGCCGCCATGACCGCGATCATCCTGGCCTTCATGATCGCTGGCGCGGCAGGCATAGGTCTCGCGTTCTTCAGCCCGAGAACGCCGAAAGGGCCCCGCGTATACGGAGCCCCTTCGACAGTGAAACCGGTCTTCGACCTACTCGTCCAGCGCGCCCGGCGCGGTCTTGCTGACCTGCATCAGGAACTCAAGGTTGTTCTTGGACTTCTTCAGACGGTCGATCAGCAGATCGATCGCCTGGTGCGAGTCCAGGCCGGACAGTACGCGACGCAGCTTGTGCAGCACCGCCGCCTCGTCGGGGCTGAGCAGTAGCTCGTCCTTACGAGTACCGGACGGGTTGACGTCGACGGCCGGGAACACGCGCCGTTCCGCGATCTTGCGGTCCAGCTTGAGTTCGGCGTTACCGGTGCCCTTGAACTCCTCGAAGATCACCGTGTCACCGGTCGAACCGGTCTCGACCATGGCGGTCGCGATGATGGTGAGCGAGCCGCCGTTCTCGATATTGCGCGCCGCGCCGAGGAACCGCTTGGGCGGGTACAGGGCGGTCGAGTCGACACCACCGGAGAGGATGCGGCCCGATGCTGGCGAGGAGTTGTTGTAAGCGCGGCCCAATCGGGTGATCGAGTCGAGCAGCACCACAACGTCTTTGCCCATTTCCACCAGGCGCTTGGCGCGCTCGATGGCCAGTTCGGCGACCGAGGTGTGATCTGACGGCGGACGGTCGAAGGTCGAGGCGATGACCTCGCCCTTCACCGAACGCTGCATATCGGTGACCTCTTCCGGACGCTCGTCGACCAGCACAACCATGAGGTACACCTCAGGGTTGTTGATGGCGATGGCGTTCGCGATGTCCTGCATGATCGTCGTCTTACCGGCCTTGGGCGGGGAGACGATCAGGGCGCGCTGGCCCTTACCGATCGGCATGATCAGGTCGATGACACGGGTGGTCAGCTTGTTCGGCTGGGTCTCCAGGCGCAGACGCTGGTTCGGGTACAGCGGGGTGAGCTTGCTGAACTCGGGCCGCCGCTTCGCCGCGTCGACCTCACCGCCGTTGACCGTGTCCAGACGCACCAGCGGATCGAACTTCTGGCGCTGGTTGCTCTGCTCACCGTCGCGCGGGGCGCGCACCGCACCGGTGATCGCGTCACCGCGGCGCAGGCCGTTCTTGCGGACCAGGTTCATCGAGACGTAGACGTCGTTCGGACCGGCCAGGTAGCCGGAGGTGCGCACGAAGGCGTAGTTGTCCAGCACATCGAGGATGCCCGCGACCGGCTGCAGGACATCGTCCTCGCGGATCTCGAGCTCGCGGGCCTCACCGCCACCGGTGCCACCCTCGCGGTCGCGACCACGACGACGTTCCCGGAACCGGCGTCCCCGCCGTCCGCGACCGCCCTCGTCCTCGTCACCGCCACGATTGGCCTCGCCGCGGCCGCCGCCCTCGCCGCCGCGGCCGCCGTTGGCACTGCCGTTCTGGTTGCGGTCACCACCCTGGCTGCGTTCGCCGCCCTGGCTGCGTTCGCCACCCTGATTGCGGTCGCCGCCCTGGCTGCGCTCGCCACCCTGGCTGCGCTCGCCACCCTGGCTGCGCTCGCGGCGGCGTTCGCCCTGCTCCTGCTCCTGCCTGGGCTCGTCTGCACGGGCCTCGCCCGCGGCCCCATCGCCACCGGCGCGCGCCTGGTCGCGACCGCGACGCTGCCTGCCGCGACCGCGCTGACCACCCTCGCGACCGGAATCGTCGGTGGTCTCCGCCGGCGCGGCCTCGGTCTGGGCCTGATCGGACTTCGACTCGGCAGACTTCTCGGCGGCCCTCGGCGCTGCGGATTCGGCGACGGCCTCCTTCGCGACAGCCTGCTTCGCCGGAGCGTCCTTGGTCTGGGCTTCCTTCGCCGGAGCGGGAGCCTCCTTCACCGGGGCAGAAGCGGCGGGCGTCACGTCGAGGGTGCCCTGCTCGGCCTTCGCCGACGCCGCCTTGGCGGCGTCCGCATCGGACTTCACCTCGCCTCGCGCGGACTTTTCCGCCTTCGCCGACTTTCCGGCCTGATTTTCCTTGATGGCGGCGATCAAATCGCCCTTGCGCATTCCAGAGGTGCCTCGGATACCGAGCTCCCCCGCGAGCGCGCGCAATTGCGGCAACAGCATTCCAGTCAGCCCCGATCGTGCGACGTCGGTTTGTTCGCTCATCTTCGAAATCTGTCCGGAGTCACTTTCGCGGTCCCCTGCCGGGTTGGAATCCACCCCGGGTGTCGCGAGCAGGTCCGTATCTGTCACGGAAATCCTTTCCTTCCCTCGATTGCCGTGTGCTGTTTCGAGGGTTTCGTCCCGCAGTCCGTGCGTTCTGCCGGACTCGGATGCGAGGGCCGAGCACAAAGCTCGGACCGGCGCTTTTTGCCGTATCACCTGCCCCGCCGGACCGGCGGCTTCGCCACCAGTTCCCGAAAGGTGGGAGAGATCATTCCAGTTGCGCAGCTACGCAGCACCCCCATGGCCTGGAGGCTCGAGCCTGGAGCCTGCTGGAGCGATTGCCCTGATGAAGCACCGGCGTCTGATGCGCACGATGTACGGACGTGCTCAGGATAGCTGGCAACCTGGAACATCGGCAAGGCAGACGCGCCGTCAGTCGACCTGGACGCCTTCCGCGAGTCCCGGCTCGACTACGCGGAGCCCGTCTATGGCCGCGAGTTGGCGGAGTTCGGCGGGGAATTCGCTGGTACCCAAGGCCAGTACGGTCGGTCCCGCGCCGGATACCGTGGCCGCGATCCCGGCCGCACGCAGCCGGGCGATCCATTCGGTGGTCAGCGGCAGTGCGGGCGCGCGCTGGGTCTGATGCAGACGATCGGCCGTCGCGGGCAGGAGCAGGTCGGTACGTTGCGTCAGGGCGACCACCGCGAGCGCGGCGCGGCTGACATTGAATGCGGCATCGCCATGCGGCACGACCTCGGGCAACAGGCCGCGGGTATGCGCGGTCGAGGAGCGCTCTTCGGGAATCAGCACCACCGGACGCAGCGTGGGATGCGGATCGAGGCGCACCGCACGGTAGACGCGGCCGTGATCGGACGCCGCAGCACCGTCGCTTGCGGCGTCCGCGGCGGTTTCAGTCCAGGACACCACGATTCCGCCGAGCACGCTGGCCGCGGCATTGTCCGGATGACCTTCGAATTCCGATGCGAGCTGGACCAATTGGTCACTGCCCATGGCCAATGCCGGATCCAATTTGGCGGCGAGACCGCAGCCGGCGGCGAGCCCGCCGACCACCGCCGAGGCCGACGAACCGAGACCGCGCGAATGCGGAATTACGTTGCGGCACACCACATCGAGACCATCCGCCCAGACGCCCGCCGCCTCCAGGCCGCGCTCGATCGCGCGCACCACGAGATGTGAAGGGCCCCATGGCACATCGTCGGCGCCCTCGCCCTCCACTCGGATGGTAAGGCCGGAATCGGTAGTGCGCACCTCGATCTCGTCGTAGATGCCCAAAGCCATACCGAGCGAATCGAATCCGGGGCCGAGATTGGCACTGGACGCGGGCACCCGCGCGGTCACGGACAGACCGGCGGGCAGCGTCCTCGTCATCAGTTGGCTTTCGCGCGAATTCAACTCAGGCCAGCTCGAGTTCGTGGGCGACCGCGATCGGGTCGACCGGAATCGCCTGCACCTGCGGCATTCCCGCGAGCGCGTTATCCGGATCCTTGAGGCCGTTGCCGGTCACCGTGCACACGACGGTCAGCCCGGAATCCAGCCACCCCTCCTTGCGCGCGGCGAGCAGGCCGGCGATGCTGGCCGCCGACGCGGGCTCGACGAAAACGCCCTCGGTCGCGGCGACCAGTCGGTATGCCTCCAGGATCTCCTCGTCGGTGGCGGCGCGGAAGGCGCCGCCGGACTGCTCCTTGGCCTCCACCGCGCCGTTCCAGGACGCGGGTGCGCCGATCCGGATGGCGGTGGCGATCGTCTCCGGATCCTTGACCGGGGCACCGTTGACCAGCGGCGCGGCGCCCGCGGCCTGCACACCGAGCATGCGCGGCAGGCCGGTGGTGATGCCGTCGGCGTAGTACTCGCGGTAACCGCGCCAGTAGGCGGTGATATTGCCCGCATTGCCCACTGGGAGGGCGTGCACGTCGGGCGCCTTGCCGAGCACATCGCAGATCTCGAACGAGGCGGTCTTCTGGCCCTCGATACGGGCCGGATTCACCGAATTCACCAGACCGACGGTCGGGAATTCCGCGGTGACCTTGCGCGCCAGCTCGAGACAGTCGTCGAAATTGCCGTCGACCTGGATGATCTTCGCGCCGAGCATAACGGCCTGGGCCAGCTTGCCCATGGCGATTTTGCCCTGCGGAATCAGCACCGCACAGCTCATCCCGGCCCGGGTCGCGTAGGCGGCGGCCGATGCCGAGGTGTTGCCGGTGGACGCGCACAGCACGGCCTTCTGCCCGCGGTACTTCGCGTCGGTGATGGCCATGGTCATGCCGCGGTCCTTGAAGGATCCGGTCGGATTCAGGCCCTCGACCTTGAGATACACATCACAGCCGGTCAGCTGCGAGAGGTGCGGTGCGGGCACCAGCGGGGTGCCGCCCTCGTACAGGGTGACCGGGTCCCACTCGGCGGCGCCCGCCAGCCGATCGCGATACGCGGCGATCAGGCCCGGCCACCGCGAGTGCACACCTGCCTGCGGCGCAACGGCTGTGCTCACCCACCCTGCCGGCTCCGCCGTCTGCCGTCCCCTGGTCGTACTCATTCGTTGGTGCCTTCCAATCTCAGAACGCTGGTCACGGATGTGACGGATTCCATTTCCGCCAGGGCGGCGACGGTGTCCGCGAGCGCCGACTCCGAGGCGTGGTGGGTGACCACGACCAGGCGCGCACCCTCGCCGTGTCCTTCCTGACGGACCGTGGAGATGCTCACCTCATGGTTGGCGAATTCGCCCGCCACCTTGGCCAGCACCCCGGGGCGGTCCGCGACCTGCAGGTTCACGTGGTAACGCGTGGGCGTATCACCGATCGGCGCGATCGGTAGCTCAGCATAAACCGACTCGCCCGGAGCGCGGCCACCGAAGAACTTATTGCGCGCCGCCATCACCAGATCGCCGAGTACCGCCGACGCCGTCGGGGCACCGCCCGCGCCCTGGCCGTAGAACATCAGCCGACCGGCGTTCTCCGCCTCGACGACCACCGCGTTGAATGCGCCGGTGACCGCGGCCAAGGGGTGCTTGCGCGGTATGAGGGCCGGGTAGACGCGCACCGAGACGCGCTCCTTGCCACCCTCTTCCAGGCTCGGTTCGCCCGGACCCGCGCCGACCCGCTCGCAGATGGCGAGCAGTTTGACCGTGCAGTCCAGTGCGGAGGCCGTCTCCAGATCCTCGGCGGTGATCTTGGAAATGCCCTCGCGGTACACATCGGCCGCGGTCACGCGGGTGTGAAAGGCCAGCGAGGCCAGAATCGCGGCCTTGGCGGCGGCGTCGTAGCCCTCGACGTCGGCGGTCGGATCGGCCTCCGCATAGCCGAGGCGGGTCGCCTCTTCGAGGGTGATCGCGTAGTCCGCGCCGGTCTCGTCCATCGCGGAGAGGATGAAGTTGGTGGTGCCGTTGACGATGCCGACGACCTTGTTCACCCGGTCACCGGACAGCGACTGGATCAACGGGCGCACCACCGGAATCGCACCGGCGACGGCGGCCTCGAAATAAAGGTCGGCGCGGCTGCGCTCGGCGGCGGCGGCGAGTTCACCGGTGTAGTCGGCCAGCAGTGCCTTATTGGCGGTCACCACGGATTTGCCCGCATTGAGCGCGGCCAGGATGAGGCGGCGGGCTGGATCGATGCCGCCGATGACCTCGACCACCAGATCGACATCCTCGCGGGCGACCAGCGCGTCGGCGTCGGTGGTCAGTAATTCGGCCGGGATACCGCGGTCGGCGGCCAGGTTGCGCACGGCGACACCGCGCAGCACCACCGGCGCGCCGACGCGCGCACGCAGGTCATCGGCGTGGTCGCGCAGAATGCGCACCACCTCGGTGCCGACATTGCCCATCCCGAGGACCGCGACTCCGATCGGACGATCGGTCCCCCATACGCCGAACTTCGCAGCGTCCGTCATGATTCCACCTCCAGGCTGAGCAGATCCGCCACCGTTTCCCGGCGCAGAATGAGTCGCGGCACACCACCCCGCACCGCGACAACCGCCGGCCGAGTCAGCTGGTTGTACCGGCTGGACATCGAGTAGCAGTACGCGCCGGTCGCGGCGACAGCGACCAGATCGCCGGGGCCGACATCGGCGGGCATCCACGTATCGCGGATGACGATATCCCCACTCTCGCAATGCTTTCCGACGACCCGGGCGACCACGGGCGCGGCGTCGGAGGAGCGCGAAACCAGGCGGCAGTCGTAGTCGGCCTGATACAGCGCGGGGCGGATGTTGTCGCTCATGCCGCCGTCGACGCTGACATAACGCCTGCGCAGTCCGGCGTCGAGCGAGACGTCCTTGATGGTGCCGACCTCGTAGAGGGTGACGGTGCCCGGTCCGGCGATGGCGCGGCCGGGTTCGACGGCGATCTTCGGCTCGGGCAGTCCGGCGCGGCTCGCCTCGGTGGCGACCAGCTTGCGCAGGCTCGCGGCGAATTCGTCGAGCGGCGGCGGATCGTCATTGGGTAGGTACGAAATGCCAAGTCCGCCACCGAGATCCAATGTGGCGATCTGCGCGGTGCGCTCGATGCCGAACTTGTCGATGGCCTCGCGCAGCAGCCCGAGCATGCGGCGCGCGGCGATCTCGAAACCATCGAGTTCGAAGATCTGCGAACCGATGTGGCTGTGCAGACCGACGAGTCGGAGATTATCGGCCTCGAAGACGCGCGCGAGCGCCTCCATGGCATCGCCGCCCGCGATCGAGAAGCCGAACTTCTGATCCTCGTGTGCGGTCGAAATGTATTCGTGGGTATGGGCTTCCACGCCGACGGTGACGCGGACGAGCACATCTTGAACGACTCCGGCGCGGCCCGCGATGGCCTCCAGGCGCTCGATCTCGATCAGCGAGTCGACCACCACATGCCCGACGCCCGCCTCGACCGCGGACGCCAGCTCGGCGACCGATTTGTTGTTGCCGTGCAATGCGATTCGGTTCGCGGGGAAGCCCGCGTGCAGCGCGGTGGCCAGTTCGCCGCCGGAGCAGACATCGAGGGAAAGGCCCTCGTCGCAAATCCAGCGGGCGATCTCACCGCATAGGAATGCCTTGGAGGCGTAGTGAACTCGCGCGTCCGGGCCGAACGCGGCGACCATATCGCGGCAGCGGGAACGGAAGTCGTCCTCGTCGACCACGAACAGCGGGGTGCCGAACTGCTCGGCGAGTTCGTGCACCGGCACACCGGCCAGGTGCACGACACCCTCGGCATCGCGAGAAGCGTTGCGCGGCCATACATTCGCGGGCAGATCGATCATCTGTTTCGGATCGCTCGGACGCTCCGCGAGACTGGGTGCGTGTGGAATATCTGCATGCCGAGGACCTGCAGGATGGACGCTCACGACTCCACCTCGCTGACGCTCGGCTCCGCCGTGACCGTCCGAGACGCTGTGTCTATGGTTCGCTCGCTGCGCTCGCTCACTACATTCGCTCCGGTGCACTAACGCCGAGCAGCTCGAGGCCGTTGCTCAGCACCTGACGGGTGGCATTGGCCAGGGCCAGCCTGGCGGCATTGGTCGGCGTGACGGGTTCGTCGCCGAGGGGCAGTACGCGCAGGTTCTTATTGGTCTGGAACCGGTGGTAGGCACCGGCCAGTTCCTCCAGATACCGTGCGACGCGGTGCGGTTCGCGCAGGCTCGCGGCGCTGGCGACGGCACGCGGGTATTCACCGATGGTGCGGATGAGTTCACCCTCTTCATCGGCGGTGAGCAGACCGAAATCCGGTGTCACCGTGTCGTATTCGAATTCGGCGGCATTACGTGCGATGGACGCGGTCCTGGCGTGCGCGTATTGCACGTAGTAGACCGGGTTCTCGTTGCTCTGGCTGGTCCACAGGTTCAGGTCGATATCGATGCTCGAGTTCACCGAGCTGCGCACCAGCGAGTACCGGGAGGCGTCGACACCGATGGCCTCGACCAGATCGTCGAGGGTCACCACGGTGCCCGCACGCTTGGACATTCGCACGGCCACACCGTCTTTGACGAGATTCACCATCTGTCCGATGAGCACCTCGACGGTGGCCGGATCATCGCCGAAGGCGGCCGCGGCGGCCTTCAAACGGCCGATATAGCCGTGATGGTCCGCACCGAGCATGTAGATACACAGATCGAAGCCGCGCGAGCGTTTGTTCTGGAAGTAGGCGATATCACCGGCGATATAGGCGGCATTGCCATCGCTCTTGAGAACGACACGATCCTGATCGTCACCGTATTCGGAGCTGGCGATCCACCAGGCCCCGTCCTTTTCGTAGAGGTCGCCGGAATTCTTGAGCTTGGTAACTGCCTGTTCGACCGCACCGGATTCGAATAGCGAACTCTCGTTGAAGTACACGTCGAAATCGGTGCCGAATTCGTGCAGCGACTCCTTGATATGGGCGAACATCAACTCGACGCCCTCGGCACGGAAAAGTTCGAGCTGCTGGTTTTCCGGCAGAGTCGGCGCCTCGGGATGCGCGACCACGATCTTGGCGGCGATCTCGCCGATGTATTCGCCCGCGTAGCCGTTCTCCGGGGTCGGCGCGCCGGCAGCGGCGGCGACCAGGGATTTCGCGAAGCGGTCGATCTGCGCGCCGTGGTCGTTGAAGTAGTACTCGCGGGTCACGTCGGCACCCTGCGCGGCCAGAATGCGGCCGAGCGCATCACCGACGGAGGCCCAGCGGGTGCCGCCGAGATGCACCGGACCGGTCGGATTGGCCGACACGAATTCCAGATTGATCCGGAGGCCCCTCAGGGTGTCCGAGGTGCCGTAGGCCGCGCCCGCGGTCAATACCTGTTGCAGGATCGCGCCCTGTGCGGAAGCGGCGAGCCGGATGTTGAGGAAGCCGGGACCGGCGACCTCGGCGGTATCGATGGCGTCCGTGGTGGCCAGCGCCTCGGCCAGCCAGGTCGCCAACTCGCGCGGATTCGTTCCGGCCTTCTTACCTACCTGCATGGCCACATTCGTGGCATAGTCGCCATGTTCCGGATTACGGGGGCGCTCCACGTTGACCTCGTCGGGCAGGACCGCAGGGTCCAGTCCACGTTCGACAAGCACCTTCGCTGCGGTCGCGCGAAGGAGATCTGCAAGGTCAGCTGGAGTCACGAGTCTCTATCCTATGGTCTGGGCAGGTGTACGCCTCGAGTGGGCACCTCGGCGGAGCCCTCCGCAACCACCCAGCACCGTGGATCAATACGTGGAAAGAGCACAGCGAGCTATGCCGAGCAGCACGAGCGCCAAATCGGCCAAGGCCGTCCGGGCCGCAGGGAAGGTCGCACCGTCGCGGAAAAAAGGCGGCGGCAAGGTTCCGATGGGCAAGGGCCCATTGAAGAAGCGCCAGATCCCCTGGTTGGTCATCGGAGCCGCCGTGGTGATCATCGCATTGATCGGCGCGCTCGCGTTCAGCCTGGTGCCGAAGTATCGGGACAAGGCCGAACTCGAGAAATTCACGCCGAGTGCGCAGAAGAAGGATCCGTCGGATCAGATCGCCGGGGTGACCAAGAAGGACTACCCGGCGGGGCTACACGTCGCGGGTACCCAGCGCGTCGCGTACGACCAGACCCCGCCGTTCGGCGGTCCGCACGATCAGGTCTGGGCGAACTGCATGGGTGTCGTCTACAGCAAGCCGGTCCGGGTCGAGAACGCGGTGCATTCGCTCGAGCACGGTGCGGTGTGGATCGCCTACAACCCCGACAAGGTCGACGCGGCGGGCATCGACACGCTGAAGCAGAAGGTCGAAGGTAAGCCGTTCACGTTGATGTCCCCGTTCCCCGGACTTTCCTCGGCGATATCGCTGCAGTCCTGGGGTCACCAGCTGAAGCTGGACAGCGCCGACGACAAGCGGGTCAACCAATTCATCACCGCCTTGCGCGCGAACCAATACGCCTACCCCGAGGTGGGCGCGAGCTGCTCGAACCCCGCGTTCGACGCGAACAACCCGACGCCGTACGACCCGACGCCGCCCGGACCGGATGCGGTGCCGATGGACGGTAAGGGCCTGTCGCAGGATCAGACCGAACTCGGCGGCGCCTCGGGTGGTCTGCCCGGTATGCCGAGCATTCCGGGTGTGCCGAATATTCCCGGCGTGCCCAACGGAATTCCGACCCAACCGACGGAAGGTCAGTAGATGCCGGTGGATACCGAAATCGAGCCGGACGTGACGAGCGATTCCACGGGTTTGGCCGCGCAGGCGCGGCGGCAGCGCACTCCGCTGCTGGTGCTCGGTGCGATCGGGATCCTGCTGATCGGCTTCGCGGTCGGCGTGCTGGCCCGGCTGCCGCTGGACGGCACTAGCGAACCGGATCCCGGCACGGTCGATATCGGATTCAGCCAGGACATGTCGGCACACCACGCGCAGGCCGTCGAAATGGCCGGCATCGCGCTCATCGCGTCCACCGATAACGATGTGCGCAGGCTGGCCTACGACATTCTGACCACCCAGCAGGAACAGATCGGCCGGATGCAGGGCTGGCTGCAGATGTGGGGTGAACCGAACCAGAATGTGGACGGCTATATGGGCTGGATGACCGAACAGCCGGGCCATTCGCATTCCGGCGCTACCACCGACCACACAATGTCCGGCCCATCGGCTTCCATGCCGGGCATCGCGACCACCGCGGAGGTGACCGCGCTACGCCAGGCCACCGGTCCCACGCTGGACACGATGTTCCTGCAGCTGATGCTGCGCCACCATCAGGGCGGACTCTCGATGACCGAATACGCCGCCCAGCACGCCGAAACCACCTCGGTGCGCACACTCGCGGCCGCCATGGCGACCACCCAGCAGGGCGAAGCACAACTCATAACCACCATGCTGACCGCCCGCAACGCGAAACCACTACCGCAGAACTGATCCATCGCGTCGGGCCGGGAACCGAAACTCCCCGGCCCGACACACTTTTTGGCGGACGCCCGGCAATGCGATACGCTTGGCCCCGCCCGAACGGCCGCCCCACCGGCACCGTTCGAACCTATCCCGCCCTCGTAGCTCAGGGGATAGAGCGTCTGCCTCCGGAGCAGAAGGCCGCAGGTTCGAATCCTGCCGAGGGCACCGATGAAAAGGCTCTGACCAGTACATTCCGGTCAGAGCCTTTTTCATGCCGCCAAGTCAGCTCGCATCGACGACACAACTTCGGCCAAAGACTTCGCCGCATCCCGCAGGGCATCGTCTTGCGAATGGGCGTAGATCCTCGCTGTGACACTGGCATCGGCGTGCCCGAGCCATACCGCGATCACCGCCGGCGACACCTCGGGGAGTCTGGGCGGTAGTGCTCGAATGTCGTGCCGGATTACGTCACTGTGGTCGACGGCCAGGCTCGGTCGTCGATTGTGAGCCAGGGTTCGGTGGCTGCGGAGCTGGGGGGTGCGCCGGTGAATTCGCGGATGTCGCGGTGGAGATGGGATTGGTCGGCGTAGCCGGTGTCGGCTGCTACTCGGGAGGGGGAGTGTCCTTGGACGAGGCGGTGCACGGCGTGGTCGAAGCGGACCAGTTTTGCGGCGCGTTTGGGGGTCAGGCCGATTTGGGTGCCGAAGCGTGACCACAGTCGTTGGCGGCTCCAGCCCAGCTCGGCGGCGAGGTGCTCGACGCGGAATCGGCCGCGGCTGAGCTTGATTCGGCGCCATGCCCAGGCGACCTCCGGGTCGACACGGTGGTCGTGCCGGGACCGCGCGGACAGCACGGCGTCGACCAAGGCGAATCGGTCGGCCCAGTTCGGTGTCTCGTGCAGGCGCTCGCGCAGCCACGCTGCCTCGCGACCCCAGAGGTCGTCCAGGCCGATGATGGTTCCGCCCAGGTCGCTGGGCGGGAAGCCGAGGATGGCCTGGGCGACAACCGGTTCCAGGCGAATCTGGACGCATTCGACGGCGTCGACGCGGACCGGAAGCGCGGTGCCGGCGAGCCCGAGGGTCAGGCTGCCCGAATGGCTGCGGCCCGTCGAGTCGCGGACCTCGAAGCTGCACTCGCCGAACTCGACGATCACCGTGACCGCCGGATGCGGAATGACACGCACCTGCTCCGGGCCGTCCCCGTGAACATGAAATCCGGCCATGTCGACGCCGCGCAGGGCGGGTGGCCGCGCCGGTCGCGCGATGTCCCAAGGCACACGTCGATTGTATGAGCAGCCGCGAACGCTGACATTTCTTCAATACGTGACCCGCTGTCGTGTCCGAACGTGGTGGCGTCCCCACCCTTCGAAGGAGAAACCGTGGACGAAACCACTGCCGCCGCAAGACCGAATCGGTGGCGGCATATCGGGATGCTGATCGTCACCGGCCTGGTCGCCGTGCTCAGCGGCAACACGACCGGCGCAGCGAACGCTGAGACCGACGATTCGCACGAGCACATGGTGCATCTTCCGGGCGGAGACATCCACGTCGTCGCCGACGGAACACCCGGCGCTCGCGCGCTGGTGCTGCTGCACGGGCTGGGCGCCTCGACCGCCTACTGGGATCCGGTGCTGCCCGCCTTGCGGGACCAGTACGTCGTGCGCATCGACCTGCTCGGCCACGGCAAGTCCGATAAGCCCGACAGCGGCTACAGCACGTCCGAACAGGCGAGCCGAGTCGGGGCCGTGCTCGACCAGCTGGGCGTGCACCAGGCGATCGTCGTCGGGCATTCCTCCGGCGGCTACGTGGCCACCTCGCTGGCCGAACAGCGCCACGACCTGGTGTCGGCGATCATGCTGATCGACTCCGGACCCCGCCTGGACGCCGTCACCGACAACGGTCCGGTCGGCAACCTGCTGTTCGTTCCGGCGATCGGGCGGCCGCTGTGGCCGCTGCTCCCGGACGTCGTCCTCCGGCAAGCCATGAGCTCCGCGTTCACCCGGGACGTGCAGATCCCCGACCAGTTCGTCGCCGACCTGCGCGGCATGACCTACCGCAGTCTCACCGCGACCTCCACCGCGTCGGATGACTACCTGCGGGAACGGACCGAACCGGACCGGCTCACCGACCTCGGCGTGCCGGCCGTGGTGCTGTACGGCACTCAGGACAAGCGTTGGCAGCCGGACTCTTTCGAGGACTACCGCCGCGTCCCGGGCATTCGGATCGAGAGCCTCGACTGTGGCCACACGCCCATGGTCGAAGAGCCCGACAGCACCGGCGCACTTATCCGTGACTTCGCCGGTCAGCACTGAATTCCCGGCAGCCGACCGGTCTTTCGCGGGACTCAGTTCTCGTAGCGCCCGGTGATCGACGGATGGTGGCCCGGCCGGATACATGATCAGATCTGCGAAAACCGATACTGATCGGTGTCCGGTCGTGGTGGTCCGTGTTGCCGTAATCTCACACATGGGGTGAGCGGGAGGACGGGACGATGACATATCCGCCGGGTGGGCAACCGCCGTTCGGGGCGCCGCAGGGGCAGCCGCAGCAGCCGTATGGCTATCCGCAGCAGGGTGGGCCGGGGTATCCCCAGCAGGGTGGTTATCCACCGCAGGGTGGTCCGGGATATGGACCGCAGCAGGGGTATCCGCCGCCTGGCGGTTATCAGCAGCCGGGGTATCCGCCGCCGAAGAAGCGCAGGACCGGGCTGATCATCGGCCTGTTGGTGCTGGTGCTCGTCATCGCGGGTGCGGTCGCCGCGGGCGTGGTGCTGACTGTGCAGGGCAAGACGCCGCTGGCCTCGGACGAGAAGAAGATCCAGGTGGCCATCCACGACTTCTATGACACGCTCGAGTCGAACGGTTTCGCCGCCGCGGCGGGCAAGGCATGCGCGGCCGACCGTGCCGAGTTCGACACGCTGACCGATGAGCAGAAGAAGGAATTCGATACTGCCAAGATCGAGGTCAGCATCGACAAGATCGATGACATTGTCGTCACCGGCGACCGTGCGACGGCCCGGATCACCGGCAAACTCACGCTGACCGTTCCGGGTGAGACGCCCGATACCGATACGGGCACCACCGAACACCTGCGCAAGGAAGACGGGAAGTGGAAGATCTGCTCGGCGGAGTCGGGTAAGAACTGACGTAATCTCGTCGGATGAGCTGCTGCGGACCGTCGCGCCGGACCTTCCTCAGCGCCATCGGGCTGGCTGCGCTTGCGAGCCTCGCGGACCCGGGTTCGGTTCGGGCCCAACCGAATCCGCTCTTCGCGACCGATCTGGAGGTCGTCACGGTCACCGATCGATCGGTGATTCTCACCTGGACGACGGTGGCCCCGGATCCGAGCGGCCGACTGCTGCCGGTCGACACGGACGCCGACGTGCGCCTCGGTCCGGCCGATTCATCGCTGACCACCGTCTATGCCGAGGACGAGCCCACCCCGTTCCACTATGCGGAGATCGACGGTCTGGAACCAGGCCGCCCCTACCGGTTCGAGGCATGGTCGAAAGGCGTCCGCGCTGTCCCCGCGCTCTCGCTGACCACTCGCATCCCCGGAAGTCCGGAATCCACCGGCGAATTCACCACCTTGACACCGCCGCCCGGCCGTCCGCTGCGCACCGTCGCACTCGCCAATGACGTTCACTACGGCGAGCAGGTCAGCGGCCTCGTCGTCGACAACCTGCCGCCGGGTTTCCGGCAGGAGCCCGGCCTGCCGCCCTATCCGGAGGTAATGCTCGCGGCCATGCTCGATGACCTGCGCCGCCCCGACCGCGCCGCCGACGTCCTGCTCATCGCGGGCGATCTCACCGCCGAGGCGAAGCCGGAGCAATCGCGTTCGGTTCGCGGGCACCTGGACTCCTGGGGCGCGCAGGGCCGCGACTACCTCGCCGTGCGCGGCAATCACGACCGTCCGCACATGGGCTCGGAATATCACGGCTGCATACCCGCACCTGCGGATCATTACGATTGCTGGGCAGAGCAATTCAATCCGCGCCAGCAACTGATCGAGCACGAGTTGGGCGGCCTGCGGCTGCTCGGACTGGACACCAGCGAACTCGACGGTTCCGGCGGCAGCATCGAACGCCCGCAATTCGACCGGCTCGGCGAACTGCTTCGCGAGGATCCGGACCGCCCGACACTGGTCTTCGGACACCACCCGGTGACCATCGAATCCGGTCTGACCAATACCGTCGGACCGGGTTTCGTCCTCAACCGCCCGGACAGCATCGAACTCCAGACGCTCTACGAACGCGCACCCGGCGTATTCCTGCAGCACAGTGGCCATACCCACCGAAACCGTCGCACCCGCCCCGACATCGGTGCCGCGGTGGAATTCCTGGAAGTCGCCGCGGTCAAGGAGTATCCGGGCGGCTACAGCCTGCTGCGCCTGTACGAGGGCGGGTACATGATCAACTTCTACAAGACCCGCACCGCGGCCGCCCGCCGCTGGAGTGCGACCACCCGTGGCGAATACTTCGGCCTGCTGCCGGATTACACGCTCGGCACCTTCGCCGACCGCAATCACGTTGTGCTGCGGGACTTCTCGGGTCTGTCCTGACCGGTAGACAAACGCACATCCGCCGCAGCCGTACCGATACCATCGCCGCAGTTCCGACGCGGTATCTTGCTTAGGTAAGCCTCATCATATGAAGTGGAACCTTGCACGCGTCGGAAGGACTCGAACATGTCGATCAGATGGAAAGCGATTTCCGCAGCGCTGGCCGTCGCTGTCGCGGCGCTCGGCGTGACGGCGTGTTCGAATTCCTCGGACGACAAGAACGAGATCACCGTCTACAACGCCCAGCACGAATCGCTGACCAAGGAATGGGTGGACGCGTTCACCAAGGAGACCGGCATCAAGGTCACGCTGCGTCAGGGCGGTGACACCGCGCTGGGCAACCAGTTGGTCGCCGAGGGCGCGGCGTCCCCCGCCGATGTCTTCCTCACCGAGAACTCCCCCGCCATGGCGCTGGTGGAGAACGCCGGGCTGTTCGCCGATGTCGACAAGAAGACCCTGGACCAGGTGCCCGCGCAGTTCCGCCCGTCCACCGGGAAGTGGACCGGAATCGCCGCCCGATCAACGGTTTTCGTCTACAACAAGGACAAGATCGCGGCCGATCAACTGCCCGCATCGCTGCTCGATCTGGCGCAGCCGCAGTGGAAGGGCCGCTGGGGCGCGGGCGTTTCCGGCGCCGACTTCCAGGCCATCGTGGCGGGCCTGCTCGCACTGAAGGGCGAGGATGCCACCAAGGCGTGGCTCAAAGGCATGAAGGACAACGCCACCGCATTCCCGAACAATGTCGCCACCATGAAGGCGGTCGACTCCGGACAGCCCGACGGCGGCGTGATCTACCACTACTACTGGTACCGCGATCAGGCCAACACCAAGGAGAGCAGCAGCCACACCGGGCTGCACTACTTCAAGAACCAGGATCCGGGCGCCTTCGTCTCGGTTTCCGGTGGCGGCGTGCTGAAGTCGAGCAAGAAGCAGGAGTCGGCGCAGAAGTTCCTGGAGTTCATCACCGCCAAGGCCGGGCAGGAGATCCTGCGCGACGGCACCTCGTTGGAGTATCCGGTCGCCAGTGATGTCGCGGCCAATCCGGCGCTGCCGCCGCTGGCCTCGCTGCAGGCACCCGCCGTCGATCCGAGCAAGCTCGATGCCAAGAAGGTGACGTCGTTGATGACCGAGGCGGGTCTGCTCTAGTCATGGCCGTCCGGACAGCTGTCGCCGCATCCCGGGTCGGAAGACCCGGGCCACTCGTCACGACCGTCGCGCTGCTATTGGTGGCGGCGACGTTCGTGCCGCTCGGCTACATCGTGTCCACCGTCTTCTCCACCGGCCTGCACGAGGCGGCGGAATTGGTTTTCCGCCCGAGGGTCGGTGATCTGCTGCGCAATAC
Source organism: Nocardia sp. NPDC102475 (assembly GCF_055584605.1). Taxonomy (NCBI): domain Bacteria; kingdom Bacillati; phylum Actinomycetota; class Actinomycetes; order Mycobacteriales; family Nocardiaceae; genus Nocardia; species Nocardia sp. NPDC102475. The sequence goes on from NZ_JBVJLS010000013.1 coordinate 32,795, forward strand.
GGTCGGGCTGGTGATCGTCACCGTCCCGATCTGTGTGGTGCTGGGGGTCGGCCTGGCCTGGGTGGTGGAGCGGACGAATGTGCCGGGCGCGGCGTGGTGGGGGCCGGTATTCGCGGCACCGCTCGCCGTGCCCGCGTTCGTGAACAGCTACGGCTGGGTCAGTGTTTTCCCGACCATGCATGGGCTGTGGGCGGGCGTGGTGATCTCCACCATGTCGTATTTCCCGCTGGTGTATCTGCCCGCGGCAGCCACACTGCGCCGCCTGGATCCGGCGGTGGAGGAATCGGCGCGTGCGCTGGGTTCCGGTCCGGTCGCGGTCTTCACCCGAATCGTTTTGCCGCAGTTGCGATTGGCGATTCTCGGCGGCGGACTGCTCATCTCACTGCATCTGCTCGCCGAATACGGGGCATTCGTGATGATCCGGTTCGACACCTTCACGACCGCGATCTTCGAGCAGTATCAATCCAGTTTCGCCGGTCCGGCAGGCAGCATGCTGGCCGGTGTGCTGGTGCTGTGCTGCCTGGTGTTGCTCGCGGCCGAGGCGGGGGCGCGCGGTAAGGCGCGTTACGCCAGGATCGGCAGCGGTGCGCCTCGGGCTGCTGCGCGGATTGCGTTGGGGCCCAGCACGATTCCAGTTCTGATCGCCTTGGCCGCAGTGGTCGTCGGCTCGATCGGCGTGCCGCTGTGGACCATCGTGCGCTGGCTGCGGATCGGCGGTGCGCAGGTCTGGGATTACACCGAGATCGGCACGGCGCTCGGACAGACCGTCGCCCTTGCGGCGATGGCCGCACTGCTCACCACGCTGTGCGCGTTCCCGGTGGCCTGGATCGCGGTGCGCTCGACATCGGCCTTCGCCCGAATGGTGGAGGGTGCCAATTACATTACGAGTTCGCTGCCGGGCATTGTGATCGCGCTGGCCATGGTGACGGTCACCATTCGGTGGGCGCCGCCGCTCTATCAGACGGTGACCATGGTCGTTGCCGCCTATGTGCTGATGTTTCTGCCGCGGGCGCTGGTCAGCGTGCGGGCCGGGCTGGCGCAGGTGCCGGTCGGGCTGGAGGAAGTGTCGCGCTCGCTCGGTCAATCGGGGCCGGTCACCTTCCTGCGCGTCACGCTGCGGCTGACCGCACCCGCCGCGGCCTCCGCCGGTGCGCTGGTATTCGTTGCGGTCGCGACCGAATTGACCGCGACATTGCTGTTGGCGCCCAGTGGAACTCGCACACTGGCGATGCGATTCTGGTCGCTCTCGGGCGAATTGGACTATGCCGCGGCCGCGCCCTATGCACTCATCATGATCGTCGCGGCCGTGCCGGTGACGTATCTGCTGTTCACCCAATCCAGGAAGGCGGCCGGGTTATGAGTCGGCTTGTCGTGGCGGACGTTTCGAAGACATTCGGCCACCACCGCGTACTCGGCGGGATCGATCTCGAAGTGCCGAACGGCAGTTCGACCGCGGTGGTCGGGTCATCGGGGTGCGGAAAAACCACGCTCTTGCGGGTGATCGCCGGATTCGAGGCGCCGGATACGGGTTCGGTCGCGATCGGCACGGAAACCGTGACCCGCAACCGGTTTTCGGTCCCGCCGCAGCGGCGCAATGTCGGTTACGTCGCGCAGGACGGTGCGCTGTTCCCGCATCTGACCGTCGGCCAGAACATCGCCTACGGACTGCACAACGGATTCTGCGGGCTGCGCCGCGGCCGGAATCGGGTGAACGAGCTGCTGGAGATGGTCTCGCTCGATCCGTCCTACGCCGACCGTCGCCCCCATCAGCTCTCCGGCGGCCAGCAGCAGCGCGTCGCGCTCGCGCGTGCTCTCGCCCGCAAACCCGATGTGATGCTGCTCGACGAGCCGTTCAGCGCACTCGATGCCGGGCTGCGAGCCACCACCAGGCAAGCCGTTGCCGAGACGCTGCGCGCGGCGGGCATGACCAGCATCCTGGTCACCCACGACCAGGAGGAAGCGCTCTGCTTCGCCGAACAGGTCGCGGTCATGCGCGAGGGGGTATTCACCCAGGTCGGCGCGCCGGAAGAGGTCTACGCCGCGCCCACCGATCTGTTCACCGCCAAATTCCTCGGTGATTGTGTACTGCTCGATGCGGTGGTCGACGGCGATGTGGCCAAATGCGCTCTCGGCCGGGTTCCGGTGCAGAAGTCCGCGCCGACGGGGTCGACGACCATCATGATCCGCCCGGAACAGCTTGTGGCGCAGGTGGTTTCGGATAGCGAAGCGAGTAGCGGGACCGTGCACGAGGTGGAGTTCCGCGGGGCGGATGTGATGCTGACCATCGCGCTGGACGGTGATGTCGATCCGGTGCGGGTACGCCGGGCCAGCGTTGCGGCGCCGACCGCGGGGGAGCGCGTCCGTCTGGAGGTGCTCGGGACCGCCGTGGCCTTCGAAGCGGCCTGAACCACGGACACCCGGCCCGGCGGTGGCGTATCACCGGGCCGGGCACCCATGGCGGCGCACCCTCACCTTTGGAGCGAGCGGCGGGAATTGAACCCGCGTAAACGGCTTTGCAGACCGTTGCCTCAACCACTCAGCCACGCCCGCCTCGCAATGAATATTGCCGTCGCCGCATCGGAATGCCCACGTTTGCACTCAGCGTGATCCGAACCGACGACGCTCGAATCTCCGGAATGCGACTTCTGCGGCGCTCACCGATCGGGAGAAGATCCGGAGCGGCGGCGGAACGTGGAATGATCAAGACCATGTCGCGGCCACGCCCACTTCCGATTGATCCGATCGAGGAGGCCCATCGTCAATGGGTCGGCCACGGCTGGGGCGATTTCGCCGACGGAATGGCGACGGTGACCTCACTGGTTCGCGCCCAGCAAATCGTGATGGCTCGAGTGGACGAGGCCCTGAAACCGACCGGTCTGACATTCTCTCGATATGAACTCCTCATGCTGCTTGCTTTCAGCAAGACGGGTGCGCTACCCATGGCGAAGGCCAGTGCGCGACTGCAGGTGCACCCGACCAGCGTGACGAATACCGTCGATCGACTCGAGGCCGCGAAGCTCGTCGAGCGAGTGCCGCACCCCAGCGATCGACGTGCCACCCTGATCGAAATCACCTCTGCCGGAAGGGAATTGGTCGCCGATGCGACCGAGGAACTCAACGCGAAAGTCTTCGCGATTCCCGGCCTTCCGCCGGATCGGCTGCACACGCTGCTGCAGTTGCTCGCGGAATTCCGCCATGCCGCAGGGGACTTCGACACCGGTGATGAACCGGCCCGATGGTCGGCGCACGAGCAGTAACCAAACAGCCGAACCGGTCGGTCTTTACGCTGCGCGGACGACCGCGCGGTAACGGTCTGGCATCCAACTAGCGAATTTCCCGCCCCGTCTTCTTGGCAGCGGAGGCGAAAGGGTCCACCATGGAATCCATGGTGCTGGTCTTGGGGGTATCGGCGGGCGCTGGTGGTGCCCGCGCGATGCTGACGCATTCCGATCAGCCGCATCTCCCCCCGATCGATCGATGCCAGGTGCCGCGTCGGGCGGGTGGTGGGGTCGAGGAACCGGTCTTCGAGGCGATCCGCCAGATGCGCGCGGCCGCCGACCGGCGCGACGAGCTCATCACCGGAACCGCCGTGACCTGCCGCTGCCCGCTGCACGCCGACGCCATCCGCACCACCGCGGGCCGAACCCGGCTCACCATCGTCGACGAACCGCTGGCCCAGCTGCGCTACCTGCGCTTCACCGGCTGCCTGCCCACCACCGGCTCGGTCATCCTCTACGACCTCGGCAGTTCCGGCCTGACCATCACCCACGCCGACTGCCGCACCGACACCATCCTGTCCAGCAAACGCAGCACCGTACTCGGCGGCGACGGCTACGACGCACTGCTGCGCTGGCAATTGGCCCGCGGCGGTGTACTCACCGACAAACTCACCAGCCGCAGGCATCGCGAAGAACTCAGCAGCGCTCGGGTAATCACCGCCATGGACAACAGTTCCGGCGGACGCGCCGTGGTCACCCGCAGCGACCTCGCCGAACTGTGCGCCGCGGGCATCCACCACTCCGCATCATTCGTCCGCCAACTGATCGAGGAAACCGGCGTCCAACCGGAAGCGATGATCTTGCTGGGCGGCTGCACTCGCAACCCCGATATCCGCGAAGAATTGTCCGAAATGATCGAACTCCCGGTCATCTACGACGAGGAGCCCGAATACGTTTCAGCCCGCGGAGCAGTTTTGCTTGCCGCGGAACGTCCCAACGGCGATGTGCGCATGGCGCGCTTACGCAGTGGTGCGCTGACCGGTTCACTGGTACCGATCACCACCGGCCGCCGCAAACTCATTGCCGCCGTTGCGGTTACGATCGCCCTGGGTGCGACCATCGCCGGACTGCTCGCCATCGACCACAGCTCCGCCCAGCCACCCGGTGGCGTCGACGCGCCGACCCCCGTCGAAGTCGCGGAAATCCCGGCGACGTCCTTCAACTGAACGTGACCCGGTATACGAAGACCGGCGGTGCCTTTAAGGAGTTGGCAAGGGGTTCTTAGGGGGCTTGACCGATTGTGGACGCAATCGATCGGATGGTCCTGGAGGTAGGAATGGCGTTCGCAACGTCGTGGCAGATGTTCAAGACGTCGGCTGCGGTACTGAAGTCGCGTAAAGAATTGGCGGTTTTTCCGGTGTTCTCGGCGGTCGCGAGTGTCCTGGTGGCCGCGACGTTCATTGTGCCGATCATTGCCAATGATGTCTGGCACAAGTCATCGACGATGACCTACGTACTGTTCGGGCTGATGTATTTGGTCTCTGCGTTCGTCACGATTTTCTTCAATGCGGCATTGATCTCGCAGGCGAACGTTGCGTTGCAGGGTGGGGACCCCGATGTGGCCGAGGGGCTGCGGGCGGCGGGGGCGCGATGGCCGCAGATTCTGGTGTGGGCGGCGATTTCGGCCACGGTGTCGCAGGCGTTGCGGTGGCTACAGGATCGGGTGCCGTTTCTCGGGATGATCTTGGCCGCTATCGCTGGGACGGCATGGCAGGTGGTGACGTTCTTGGTGCTGCCGAAGATCGTGCTCGAGGATCGTAATGTGGTTGCGGCGGTGAAGGATTCGTCGGCGGCTTTGAAGCGGACGTGGGGAGAGAATCTGGCAGGCAATGCCGGGCTCGGATTGTTCGGCTTGCTGCTCGCCCTGCCGGGCATTCTGGTGATGTTCGTCGGATTCCTGATGCTCGGCACGGGTGCGGTAGCCGGGCTGGCAGTGATCGCGCTCGGCATCGCATGGCTCATGGCGACCGGGGTTATCGTGTCCGCGCTGTCGGGCATCTACCAGACGGCTCTGTACCGGTACAGCGTTGATGGCAGCGCGCCGATCGCGTTCGCCACGGCGGATCTGTCGCAATCGTTCCGGCGACGTGGCCGCCGCTGATCGAATACACCTGTGCCCGGCCGAGGTTCACTCGGCCGGGCACAGTGCTGTGCGTCAGCGCTAGCTGTTGGTGAACTTCGCCGGACGCTTCTCGACGAAGGCGCTCATGCCTTCCTTCTGATCGTCGATTGCGAAGAGCGAGTGGAAGACTCGGCGTTCGAAGCGCAGGCCCTCGGCGAGGGTGGTTTCGAAGGAGCGGTCCACGGCCTCCTTGGCGATCATGGTGACCGGCAGCGACATCGAGGCGATGGTTTCGGCGACCTCGAGTGCGGTGTCGAGCAGTTCGGCGGCGGGCACGATGCGGGATACGAGGCCGGCGCGCTCGGCCTCCTCGGCATCCATATTGCGGCCGGTGAGCACCAGATCCATCGCCTTGGCCTTGCCGATGGCACGGGTCAGGCGCTGTGAGCCGCCGATGCCCGGGATGACGCCGAGCTTGATTTCGGGCTGACCGAATTTCGCATTGTCGGCGGCGAGCAGGATGTCGCAGATCATGGCCAGCTCACAGCCACCGCCGAGGGCGTAGCCTGCGACGGCGGCGATGGTGGGCTTGCGGAACTGCGCCAGCCGGTCCCAGCGGGCGAAGTAATCGTTCATGAACATGTCCATGTACGACTTGGGCTGCATCTCCTTGATATCGGCACCGGCCGCGAAGGCCCGCTCCGAACCGGTGATGACGATGGCGCCGATCGCGTCATCGTGCTCGAGCTCGTCGAGCGCGGCGATGACATCGTCGAGGACCTGCGCGTTCAGCGCGTTCAGCGCCTTCGGGCGGTTCAGCGTGATCCAGCCGACCCGGCCCTTGCGCTCCAGCAGAATCGTCTCGAAGTCGGTCACTTGACACCCTCTTCATCGGAACGGTCACGGATATCGGTGACGATAGCGGAGAAGTCCTTACCGCCCTGCGACTGGTTGAACCGGGTGTAGATCTCGGCGGCGAGCATGCCGAGTTGCCCGTCGACGTCGTTATCGCGCAGGGCGTTCGCGGCCAGACCCAGGTCCTTGGTCATCAATGCGGTGGCGAAACCGGGCTGGTAATCGTTGTTCGCGGGGCTGGTCGGGACCGGCCCCGGAACCGGACAGTAGCTGGTCAGCGCCCAACTCTGGCCGGATGCGGTCGAGACCACATCGAAGAACGACTGGTGACTCAGGCCCAGCTTCTCGCCGAGCACCAGTGCCTCGGACAGGCCGATCATCGAGATGCCGAGCAGCATGTTGTTGCAGATCTTCGCGGCCTGGCCGACGCCGGAGCCACCGCAGTGCACGACCTTGCCGCCCATTACCTGGAGCACGTCGAGCGCATCGGCGAAGTCGGCCTCGGCGCCGCCGACCATGAAGGTCAGCGTGCCCGCCGCGGCACCCGCGACACCACCGGAGACCGGGGCGTCCAGTGCACGATGACCCGCGTCGACGGCGTGGGCGGCGGCCGCTTTGGCGTCGGCGACATCGATGGTGGAGCAGTCGATGAACAGGGTGCCCGGATCCGCGGCGGAGAGCAGATCGGCGTAGACGTCGAGGACGAGCTTGCCATTGGGCAGCATGGTGATCACGACATCGCGGCCCGCGGCGGCCGCAGTGGCCGAATCCACCACGGTGGCACCGTCTTTGCGTGCTTGCTCTTGTGCGGCGGGAACCGGATCGAAGGCGAGCACGTCATACCCGGCCTGCACCAGATTCGCGGCCATCGGCCCGCCCATATGGCCGAGGCCGAGGAAACCGATCTTCTTCGTCACTTGTTTGCCTCCAAACCCAGTTCCTTATCGCCCAATTCGACGAAGTACGCGTCGACCTGTTCGGCGGTGACATCAGCGAGCGTCGCGGGTGACCACTGCGGGTTGCGGTCCTTGTCGATCACCTGCGCGCGGATGCCTTCGACCAGATCGTGCGAGGCCAGCGCGGCGATGGAGACCCGGTACTCCTCGTTCAGCACCGCCTCGAGGCTTTTCGCGGCACGGGCCGCGCGCAGCGAACGCAATGTCACCTTCAGTGCCACCGGCGACTTGGCGAGCAGTTCGCTCGCCGCTTCGGCGGCCTCCGGCGAACCGTGCGTCCGCAGCCGATCGACGATCTCCTCGACGGAATCGGCGCTGTAGCAGGCATCGATCCAGTGCTGCTGGGCGACCAGCTCGGATTCCGGTGCATCCGTGGCGAATTTGGCAATCGCGATCTCGGCGGACTCGGTTCGCAGCGTTTCCAGCAGTGCCGGAATATGTTCCGAGGCCACGTAGTGATCGGCGAAACCCGCGGCAATGGCGTCACCGGCGCTCATCCGCGCGGTCGTCAGTGCGACGTGCGTGCCGATTTCGCCCGGCGTGCGGGCGAGCAGGTAGGTGCCACCGACATCCGGAATGAAGCCGATGCCGACCTCCGGCATGCCGATCTTGGAGCGCTCGGTGACGATCCGGTGGCTACCGTGGCCGGAAAGACCGACGCCGCCGCCCATCACGATGCCGTCCATGACCACCACATACGGCTTCGGATAGCGGCCGATCATGGCGTTGAGGATGTACTCGTCGCGCCAAAACACACCGGTGGCCGTATCCGCATCGGCGGCACCGACCGGGGAGCCACCGTGCAATGCGGACGCGTCACGGTGGATGGCGACGATATCGCCGCCCGCGCAGAGCCCGCGCTCCCCCGCGCCGGTGACGACGACGGTGCGCACCTCGTCGTCATCCGCCCACACCTGAAGTGCGGCGAAAATGGCAAGGGCCATCGGATGATTCAGCGCATTGATGGCTTTGGGCCGGTTCAGCGTGATCAGACCGAGTCCGTCGCGCTTATCGATGAGAACTTCGGATTCCGTCATGCTGCTCCTACCACCGAGCGGGCGACGACCACCCGCATGATTTCGTTGGTGCCCTCCAGGATCTGGTGCACCCGCAGATCGCGGACGATCTTTTCCACGCCGTATTCGGCCAGGTATCCGTAACCGCCGTGCATCTGCAGCGCCTTATTCGCGACTTCGAATCCGGCGTCGGTCGTGAATCGCTTTGCCATGGCGCACAATTCGACCTTGTCGTCGGCATCCGCATCCAGTGCGGCTGCGGCTCGCCACAGCAGGGTCCGCGCCGCCTCCAGCGAGGTACGCATATCCGCGAGCTGGAATTGCAATGCCGGGTTGTCCAGCAGTCGGCTGTTGAATGCCTTGCGCTGGGCCAGGTACGTCACGGATTTCTCGAGCGCCGCCTGGCCGCCGCCCAACGAGCAGGCGGCGATATTGAGTCGACCGCCGTTGAGCCCGTTCATGGCAATGCGGAAGCCATTGCCCTCGACGCCGAGCATATTGGCAGCGGGCACCCTGGCGTTGTCCAGAATCACCTGACGAGTGGGCTGAGCATTCCAACCCATCTTCTTCTCGTTGGCGCCGAAGGAAATTCCGGGGGTATCGGCCGCAACGATGAATGCCGAAATCCCGCGCGCACCCGCATCGCCGGTGCGCGCCATGATGACGTAGACATCCGTGCTGCCCGCGCCGGAGATGAATTGCTTTACCCCGGTGAGCAAGTAGTCGTCACCGTCGCGAACGGCCTTGGTGCTCAAGGCCGCCGCATCCGATCCCACGCCAGGCTCGGTGAGCGCGTAGCTGCCGAGCCATTCCATCGAGGTCAGCCGGGGCAGCCAATGGTTGCGCTGCTCGGCATTGCCGTAGTTGTCGATCATCCACCCAACCATGTTGTGGATGGAGATATACGCCGCGATGGCGGGGCAGCCGGTGGCCAGTTGTTCGAAGATGCGCACCGCATCGAGCCTGCGCAGTCCGGAGCCGCCGACATCCTCGCCGATATAGATGCCACCCATGCCGAGCGAACCCGCCTTGCGCAGCACATCCACTGGAAAGTGCTTCTGCTCATCCCATTCCAGGGCGTTCGGGGCGAGGTATTCGTCGGCGAAGTCGCGCGCCATTTCGGTAATGGCGCGCTCGTCGTCATTCAGTGCGAACACGATCGTCGACCTCCCGTCCGTGGGCCATTCAGTCCATCGTCGGAATGACGAAGTGGTTGCTGTCCTTCAGCCCGGAAGGCCAGCGCTGGGTGACCGTCTTGGTCTTGGTGTAGAAGCGAATCGAATCCGGACCGTGCTGGTTCAGATCGCCGAATCCGGAGCGCTTCCAACCGCCGAAGGTGTGGTACGCGATCGGCACCGGAATCGGCACATTGATGCCGACCATGCCGACCTGCACGCGGGCGGCGAAATCCCGTGCGGTATCGCCGTCGCGGGTGAAGATCGCGACGCCGTTGCCGTATTCGTGCTCGTTCGGCAGGGCCAGCGCTTCGTCGTAATCCTTGGCCCGCACGATCGCGAGCACCGGGCCGAAGATCTCTTCCTTGTAGATCCGCATTTCCGGGGTGACATTGTCGAAAAGCGTTGCACCGGTGAAGTACCCGCCTTCGCCGCCGTCGACCGCGAGGCCGCGGCCGTCGATGACCAGCTCGGCCCCCTCATCGACGCCGATCTGGACGTAGTTCTCGACTCGGCCGAGCGCATCCTTGGTGACCAGCGGGCCGAAATCGGCACCGGCATCGTCGGAGCGCCCGACATTCAGCTTGGCGATCCGCTCGATCAGCTTCTCGCGCAGGCGATTCGCGGTCTCCTGGCCGACCGGGACAGCAACCGAGATGGCCATGCAGCGCTCGCCCGCCGAGCCGTAGCCCGCGCCGATGAGCTGGTCGGCGACATCGTCGAGGTCGGCGTCCGGCATCACGATCGCGTGGTTCTTGGCACCGCCGAAGCACTGTGCGCGTTTGCCATTCGCGGTCGCGGTCTCGTAGATGTACTGCGCGATCGGGGTGGAGCCGACGAAGCCGACGGCCTTGACGGTCGGCGAGTGCAGGATCGCGTCGACGGCTTCCTTGTCGCCGTTGACCACGTTGAACACGCCCGCGGGCAGACCCGCCTCGAGGAACAACTCGGCCAGCCGCAGCGGCACCGAGGGGTCACGCTCGGACGGCTTGAGCACGAAGGCGTTTCCGCAGGCCAGCGCCGGACCGGCCTTCCACAGCGGAATCATGGCCGGGAAGTTGAACGGGGTAATGCCCGCGACTACACCGAGCGGCTGACGCATCGAGTAGACGTCGATGCCGGTGCCCGCGCTCTCGGTGTACTCCCCCTTGAGCAGATGCGGAATACCCGCCGCGAATTCGATGACCTCGATACCGCGCTGGATATCACCCCTGGCGTCGGGGATGGTCTTGCCGTGTTCGGCAGACAGCAGCGCCGCAAGAGAATCCATCTCGTCCTGCACGAGCGTCAGGAACTTCATCAGTACCCTGGCCCGCTTCTGCGGGTTGAACGCGGCCCACACCTGCTGCGCCTCGGCCGCATTCGCGATGACGGCATCGACCTCGGCCTTACTCGCCAGCGGCACCCGTGCCTGCACCTGGCCGGTATTCGGATCGAAGACATCGGCGAAGTTGCCCGAGGCCCCGGCGACATGCTGCCCGCCGATGTAATGAGTGAGTTCGCGAACCATGCCAGTCCTGTTCTCGTAGTGGACACCGCGCATCGCGCGATTTACGGTCATCCTATAGTTGGACGTCCAAGTAAATACAGACACGGGAACAGACTGTGATTCATCCCACGGCAACCGCCCAGCGAACTGAGTCGTCCGGCGACCTTGCCGATCGCCGGACGAGCGGCCCCGATCAGCCGGTCAGGCCGAGGACTTCGACGAGCGGGTGAGCAGCCAGGCACCGGCGGCGAGGATCACCGTGCCGATGATCAGGATCGCGACCATCACGCCGACCGCGTCGTCGAACCAATGCGCGACCGCCAAGCCCACGGCCAGCGCGATCATCGCAGCGCCGCCGATCATGAGCACCGCCGAGCGCTGCGTGACGTGCAGTGCGAAGCAGACGACCGCCACCCCGACGGCGAGCACGAAACCCGTGCGCTCGTCGTCGACATAGACGGTCACGACGCCCGCCGCCGAGATGAGGACCGCGACGAGATAGCCCGCCCAGGTTTCGACGACCGCGCCGATCCTGGTGAGCGCGAACCAGATCGCGCCGAGGGCGAGCAATCCGAGGCCGACCCAGACCGCTTCGAACCCGAACACCTCGTCGAGCACCTGCTGGACAACGGCGACGCTGTACCAGGCTGCGACAAAGAGGCAGATGATCGACGGGAGGGCCCGATAACCGAGTGCGGCCACCAACAAGCCCGCAATCCAGGCGAAGGCGCCATACGTATTGCTTTCATCGATGGCGGTGCCCACCGTCACGACAACCGATCCGGATGCGAGTGCGAACAGCACCGTCGCGAGCCGCACGCGAGGGCTGCGCGGGACCGCAGTGCGCATGAACAGCGCGGAGACGCCACCTGCGAGCACTATCCCGCCGAGGGAGAGGCCGACCGACACCGAACCGAAAATGACGACGCGCCCGGTTCGCTGCAGGTCGTCCCAGGACGAGGCCAGCAAGAGAGCGAGAGCGCCGAACATCAACCCCGCGCCGACGTACGCGGCGATCTCGGCAAGCAACCTGCCCGGAGAACTCGGCTTCGCCTGATCCGCCACCAGCGCCTTCGCAACCGCATCGCGCTGAGCTTCGGTCAGCACGCCTTCGTCGACCAGCCGCCGTAAGGCCGCCCCCGACCGATCTTGGATCCCCATGTATCGAGTATGGCCAGTGCATCGGCAATCGTTAACTGCTGCATGCCGACTCAGCGTTCCGGGCCGAGACCCGCCACCGTGAACCGAATTCGGTGACAGCTGCGGCCATGACCGCATCGCGCATCCCGGTCGCGACGGTCGGGGCTTCGACCGTGGTCCATGCCCCGGCGCTGATTTCGCACCAACGCGAGATCCGATCGACACCGGCGGTGCACCACTGCCGGACAGCCTGCGAGTTCATTTCGGCTCACCACCAATCGCATTCGTGCCGGGTGCGGTTCGGTCCCATGGATAGTCCTTGGCTCGAGGTGCGGTCCTGCCGGCGGAAATGGTCGCTGTTCGGCAGCTGCCTCCATCGGAACTCGAGTGCGGGTGGATGTCGCGGGTTGTGGTCACGGTGAGCGGAATCTCCCGGCAATCATTCGGCCAACTATCCGGCCGCGGTTCACCTGGCGCTGTGACTGCCATCACCGTAAGATTAGTTTGACGTCCTAGTATTGGGCGCCAAACAGGATCTCCCCCGGAGGACCCCCGTGGCCGACAGCACCGCGCTCCACACGCCCACCCATCCCGTCCGATTCGTGACCTCGGCCGCGCTCTTCGACGGGCACGATGCGGCGATCAACATCATGCGACGGATCCTGCAGGCGCAGGGCGCCGAAGTCATCCACCTCGGACACAATCGCGCGGTCAGTGAGGTCGTGGACGCGGTGCTCACCGAGGATGCCCAGGGCGTCGCGGTGAGTTCGTATCAGGGCGGACATGTCGAGTACTTCGAATATCTCGCCGACGCACTGAAGAAGGCCGGCGCCGGCCATGTCCGGATTTTCGGCGGTGGCGGCGGGGTGATCGTCGCCGAGGAGATCGCGCGCCTCGCCGAGTCCGGGGTGACCATCTTCTCCCCCGAAGACGGCCAGCGACTCGGCCTGCCCGGCATGATCAATCAGCTGATCCGCACCTGCGATTTCGATCTCGCCGCCGAGCCGCCGGTGCTGGACGCGGTACTCGCCGGTGAACGGGCCGCGCTCGCCCGCGCGATCACCTGTCTGCAGCAAGACACACTGTCGGAGTCCGATCGCCAGACCCTGGCCTCGGCCGCCGCCGCACGCACGGTGCCGGTGCTCGGCATTACCGGCACAGGTGGTTCCGGAAAGTCTTCACTCACCGATGAATTGGTGCGGCGTCTGCGTTCCGATCAGCAGGACAAGTTGCGCGTCGCGATTCTCGCGGTGGATCCGACCCGGCGACGCGGCGGCGGTGCGCTGCTCGGCGACCGCATCCGGATGAACGCCCTCGACGGCGACCACACCTTCTTCCGCTCACTGGCCACCCGCGGCGGCCATGAGCTGCCGCAGAATATCGATACCATCGTGACCGCCTGCAAGGCAGCGGGCTACGACCTGGTCATCCTGGAAACCCCCGGCATCGGCCAGGGCGACGCCGCGGTCACCGACCACGTCGACGTGTCGATGTATGTGATGACACCGGAATTCGGCGCGGCCTCCCAGCTGGAGAAGATCGACATGCTGGATTACGCGGATGTGGTGGCGATCAATAAGTTCGAGCGCCGCGGCGCCGAGGACGCGCTGCGTGATGTCTCGCGCCAGTTGATTCGCAATCGCGAGGAGTTCGCCAAATCTCCCGAGGAGATGCCGGTATTCGGCACCAGCGCGGCCACTTTCAACGATGACGGTGTGACGGCGCTCTACCAGCACCTCACCGGATTGCTCGCCGAGCACGGTCTGCACCTGGAGCCCGGCGTACTTCCGAAGGTGGAAACCCGCTCCTCCACCAGGTTCGCCCAGATCATCCCGCCCGCCCGGGTGCGCTACCTCGCCGAGATCGCCGATACGGTCCGCGACTACCACTCCGATACGGCCACGCAAATCGTTGCGGCACAGCGCCTGCAGCGGCTCGAGCAGGTGGCGGCCGAGCTTCCCGATGACATCGCGGTGGCCGAACTCGCCGAAAAAGCCCGCGACGCGCTGCATGCCGACAATGCCGAACTGCTCGCGGATTGGCCCGAACTGGCCGACTCCTATCGGGGTGAGGAGCAGGTGGTTCGGGTTCGGGATCGGGAAATCCATACGCCGCTGCGCCGGGAGACGCTGTCCGGCAATTCCATTCCGCGCGTCGCGCTGCCGCGCTTCACCGATCACGGTGAGCTGCTGCGATTCCTGCGCTCGGAGAATTTGCCAGGACGGTTCCCGTTCACCGCGGGCGTCTTTGCGTTCAAACGCGATAACGAGGATCCGGCGCGGATGTTCGCCGGTGAGGGCGATCCGTTCCGCACCAACCGGCGCTTCAAGGTGCTCAGCGAACATGCCGAGGCGACACGGCTTTCCACCGCCTTCGATTCGGTGACGCTCTACGGTCACGATCCCGCCGAACGCCCGGATATCTATGGCAAGGTCGGCACCTCCGGTGTCTCGATCGCCTCACTCGACGATATGAAGGCGCTCTACGATGGCTTCGACCTGATCGCGCCGACCACCTCGGTATCGATGACCATCAACGGCCCGGCCCCGACCATCCTGGCCTACTTCCTCAATACCGCCATCGACCAAGCGCTGGCACAGTTCTCGACCGCCGAAGGCCGCGAGCCCACTGCCGAGGAGGCCGCCGATATCACGGCACACACCTTGGCGACAGTGCGCGGCACCGTGCAGGCCGACATCCTCAAGGAGGATCAGGGGCAGAACACCTGCATCTTCTCCACCGAATTCAGTCTGCGCATGATGGCCGATATACAGGAATGGTTCGTGCGCAAGGGTGTTCGCAACTTCTACTCGGTCTCGATTTCCGGCTATCACATCGCCGAGGCCGGTGCGAATCCGATCAGTCAGCTGGCCTTCACCCTCGCCAACGGATTCACCTATGTCGAGGCATATCTCGCACGCGGCATGCAGATCGATGACTTCGCACCGAATCTGTCGTTCTTCTTCTCCAACGGCATGGATCCGGAATATTCGGTGATCGGCCGGGTGGCGCGGCGCATCTGGGCCGTTGCCATGCGAGACCGCTACGGCGCCAACGAGCGTTCGCAGAAGCTGAAGTACCACGTGCAGACCTCGGGCCGATCGCTGCACGCACAGGAGATGAGCTTCAACGACATTCGCACCACCCTGCAGGCGCTCATCGCCATCTACGACAATTGCAACAGCCTGCACACCAATGCCTATGACGAGGCGGTGACCACACCCACCGAGGAATCGGTGCGCCGCGCGCTGGCCATTCAGCTCATCATCAACCGCGAGTGGGGCATCGCGATGAACGAAAACCCGCTCCAGGGCAGTTTTCTCATCGATGAGCTCACCGATCTCGTCGAGGAGGCCGTGCTCGCCGAATTCGATCGGATCAGCGAGCGCGGCGGGGTCCTCGGGGCCATGGAGACCGGCTATCAGCGGGGCAAGATCCAAGACGAATCCATGCGCTACGAGCACCGCAAACACGATGGCTCGCTGCCGATCATCGGCGTGAATACCTTCCGCAACCCGCACGGCGAACCGCATCGGGTCATCGAATTGGCTCGCGGCACCGAAGCGGAGAAGCAGTCACAGCTGCGGCGCGTGCGCCAGTTCCAGAACGACCATCGCGATGCCGCACATGCCGCCCTCGCCCGCCTGGACGCGGTGGCCCGCACCGACGACAACATCTTCGAGGTCCTGATGGACGCCGCCCGGGTCTGCACCCTGCAGCAGATCACCGACACCTTCTTCACCGTGGGCGGCCAGTACCGCCGCAACGTGTGAATTAGGCTGGGCCGTCAGAAGATTCGCACCTCCGGAATCGAATCCATCTGACGTGCCCACTCCGGATATTTCGCCAGCTTGGCGTTGTGCAGCGCCATGATCTTGTCGCGCAGTTCGGGATCCGGCTCATCCGATACGTCGGGTCCGATGGCGATCTTCTGGAAGTGCGGAACGATCTGCGGATCACCGGCGAGGTGGACCGGATCGTGCATATAGCGCTCCATCGCGTCCAGATCCTCGATGCCCACGCAATAGGCATGGGTCAGCCCTTCGCTCACGTCGCCGAGATTCTGGCCGACGGTCGCGAACGACACCGATTCGACCGATGCGGTGCGCTTCATCAGCGCGAGTACCTCGGCCTTCTGCGCCTCGGTGGTCTCTTCACGGAAGCCGAAGCGCAACAGATGAACGATCATGGATACCTCCTTGTTTGAACCAGCGAGTTCAATCTAGATAACTCACCGGTAGATGCACAAGAGTGAACCCATAAGTTCAATCGGGCGCTAATATGCAGGGGTGACGGGTACGACGGCGGCGCGCGGGCGCATCGATAAGCGGCAGGCGATCCTGGACGTCGCATTCACCGTCTTCGCGCGGCGCGGCTACGACAAGGCCTGTGTGCAGGAGATCGCGGACGAGGCGGGTGTCGCCAAGCCGACGGTCTACAACCACCTCAATGACAAGCAGACCCTCTTCCGGCACGCCGTGCTGGCCGCTGCCGACACGGTGGCCGCCGAAACCCTCGCGATCGTCGATCGCCTGCGCGAGCCGGGCGACGATCTGTCCGCCGCCCTCACCACGACGGCGCGCGCGCTGCTCGCGGAATGCTCGGGCGAGCGCGCCCGTTCGCTGCGCGCGCTGACCTACGCGCAGCTCGCCGCCTTTCCGGACCTGGCCGACACAGTGCTGGAGCGCACGTCGCGACACATATCCGAGGCGCTGGCCGATCGACTTGCCCGACTCGCCCTGGCCGGTCGGCTGCAGACCAACGATCCCGCACAGGCCGCCGAACAGCTGCTCGCCCTGCTCACCGCGCCGCTGGAGGCCCGGTCCCGTCTCGGCACCCGCGAGGTGAGCGACGCCGAGCAGGCCGATATCGCCGATGCGGCGGTGCGGACATTCCTGTCCGCCTACGGTTCCCGCTGAACCCGAACGCGCCCGCCCGCACGCGTGTGACAATCGCGATGTCAGGGCCTTCAGCGTGGTTGGGACGGCGGACATGGATCTCTCGAATATCCGGATTATCGACAGCCATATTCATCAGTGGGATCCGTTCCGCACGCCGCGCGAATTCAGCCAGACGGCGAAGTTGCTCCGGATGCTGCCCATTCCGATCGATTGGGCCAAGCGGGTGGCGCCGCGCCGGGATCGGGAATTCGTCGGGGATCCGACCGCCTATGCGAATCCATATCTGCCCGCGAATTACCGCGCGGATGCCGACGGCGTCCCGGTCGAGTCGATCGTGCATATCGAGGTCGGATGGACCGGAAAGGGCGCGCTGGCCGGGGCTGATGAGACGAAGTGGGTGGCCGGGCTGCCATTCGGCGGCGACCATCCGGCGCTCGGCGCCATCATTGGGAATGCCGATCCGGCGGCACCGGATTTCGCGGCGCTGCTCGATGCCCATGTGGCCGCGTCGCCGCTGGTGCGCGGCATTCGCGCGCATGTCGCGCACCATCCCGATCCGGATGTCCGGCCGTATACCGAGCACGAGAGCGCACTCACCACCAAGGAATTCCTCAATGGTTTCGCGGCACTTGCCGAGCGCGGGCTGTCTTTCGAGGCCTGGGTGTATTCGCATGCGCTACCCGATGTGACGGCGCTTGCCGAACGTTATCCGGAAGTCCCGATCGTGCTCGACCATCTCGCCACGCCCGCAGGGATTTTCGGCCCGGTCGGTAAACACACCGGAACGAATCCGAGTCTGCGCCGGGAACTATTCGTCCGCTGGCGCGACCATCTGACCGCGCTCGCCGAAAGCCCCAATGTGGTCGCGAAAGTCAGCGGCTTGATGATGCCGATCCTCGGTCACCCGGTACCACCACGTGGCACGTCGACACCGATTCCGGTGCTGCTGGATCGAATTCGTCCGCTCGTCGCACATGCCTACGAAGTCTTCGGCGCGGACCGCCTGCTGTGGGGCTCCAATTTCCCAGTGGACAAACCGATTACGAGCATCGCCGACAGCGCCGAGCTCATCGCCACCGCAATCACCGAGCACGGTGGCGGACGCGATCAGCTCGAGCAGATCTTCCGAACCAACGCCCAACGGACCTACCGAATCGAATCCTGAACCGGGCCGAAACGCAGGGGCAAGGTTCGCGGCCCGGGGATCGGACCCGGCTGGTACCGCTCGATCAAGGGACGAAGGCTTCGGCGATTTGGCGGGTCAGGGTGTCGCGGGCGGTGGCCAGGGATGGGCCGTACCAGGTGAGGCTGCGCCCTTCGACCAAAGCGACAGGCAAGCCAGGGAATGCCTCGGGACCATCGGATCTGGTGAATACGTACGGCTCGTCGGGGAGCAGGACGAGTTCGACATCGCGGGTCAGCTCGTCTTCGGAAACGTGCGGATAGCGCTCGGTGCGGTCGACGTGCACGAGCCGGAGGCCGAGGCGCGCCGCCAGGTCGCCGGTGAAGGTATTGTGGCCGACGACCATCCAGGGGTTGCGCCAGATCGGAATGACCGTACTTCGTGGCGGCACGGGAGATGGTGCGGCCCAGGATATTTCGGCCTCGACAAGCCAGTCGGGCACCGGACCGTTCAGCGCTTCGGTGAAAAGTCGGCGCAGCGAGGAGAAACCCTCGTCCAGCGTTTCGATTCTGGTGACCCACACCGGGATTCCCGCACCGCGCAGCCGCTCCACATCGAGGCGGCGATTCTCCTCCTGATTGCACAGCACCAGATCCGGTGCGAGCTCGATGATTCGGCGCACATTCGGATTCTTGGTGCCGCGAACCCGCTCGACGTCCAGGTCCGCGGGGTGTGTGCACCAATCCGTAGCCGCGACAAGGACTTCGGGGCGACTCACCGCGACGGCCTCGGTCAGCGACGGAACCAGCGACACCACCCGACGCACCGGGCGGTCGATGCGCACGGCCGCACCCAGATCGTCGATCATGACAGCACCCGACGGCAGAGGACGCGCAACTGTTCGGGCAGGGTGAACATGCCCCACCCGGCATCGTGAACCGACTTCGCTAACCTCGTCCGCGCCAGACCCTTGACACACAGGTCCTCGACGTACACCGCTTGGTTATCGCGGAGGATCGCCATGGACTGTTTGGGCACCCAATCTCTGCGCGTATCGACCACCTTCGCGTCGGAAGTTGTACCAAAGCTGCACATCCGACACTACCAACTAACTGAACCGAGATCAGCGATCCAGGGCTTCGTAGAGCGCGCGGATGTCGCGCAGCCCAGCCGCGGCCGTCGGTTCGTCCTCGGCGATCATGCGCATGGCGCGACGTAGCAAGGTCGGGTCCAGATCATCTATGGCGGGGCGGAATTCGAGCTTCGGGAGGTCGGGCAATTGGATGCGGTCGCCGTAGGGGTCGTCGGAAACTGTCGGGGTCGTGTCACGTTCGATGCCGACGATGAGGGTATCCAGGTCGAGGCCGCGCAGGGTGAGGATTTCGCGAGGACGCTCATCAAGACGTTCGGCGAGCAGATAGCAGACCGCGGCCACATGTTTGCACGGCCAGCCGGGGTCCGGGCAGGTGCAGGAGAAGTCGAGATCGGCGGCCGTTGTCGGGAGCAAATGCTCGCCTAGGCTCGTCGGGAGCGCTCCGGAGGCGATTTCGGCCAGTACACCCGGCGTGGTCCGGATGGTCTCGATGAGCAGTTCGAGCTCCTCATCGCGCAATGGCCGGATGGCGAATACCGAAGTGAACGGGCGCGGCTGACTCCCTTGGACTTCCGCGGTGACCGCACCGGGTTCGATCCGATAGCTCACGACCTGTCCGGCACGGGCGTAGGTGCGGCCGCGGGCGAGTCGACCGGGTTCGGCCATTTGCTCGACCGCCTCGATCAGCGCCTTGCCCCACCAGGTGCGTCCGAATCCGCCACGGCGGCTGCGTGCTTCGACCCCGCCGCGCACCGGGCGGCGTTTGCCGTACTTGCGGTAATCCTCGAAGGGACTCAATCGCCGACCGCCTCCGCGCCGAGGGCGAAGAGCCGGTGCAGTTCGTCCGTGCTCAATTCGGTAATCCAGTTCTCGCCCGCACCGATGGCCAGATCGGCGAGTTGGCGTTTGCCGCTGATCATTTCGTCGATCTTCTCCTCTATGGTGTCGACGCAGATCAGTTTGCGCACCTGCACATTTCGCTGCTGGCCGATCCGGAAGGCACGGTCGGTGGCCTGGTTCTCGACGGCCGGATTCCACCAACGATCCAGGTGCACAACATGGTTGGCCGCCGTGAGGTTCAGGCCGGTGCCACCGGCCTTGAGCGACAACAGCATCAGCGGTGGGCCGGCCGGTTCCTGGAAGCGCTCGACCATGGTGTCGCGGTGCTTCTTCGGCACACCACCGTGCAGGAACGGGATCTTCGTACCGAAGCGCTCGGTCAGATAGGGCGTGACGAGCTCGCCGAATTCGCGGAACTGGGTGAACAGCAATGCCTTCTCGCCATCTGCCAGCACCGCATCGAGGACGTCCTCCACCAGGGCGAGTTTTCCGGAGCGGTGACTGCCGCGGTGCAGCACGCCGGAGCCGTCGCCGAGGAAATGCGCGGGATGGTTGCAGACCTGTTTGAGCCTGGTCAGCGCGCCGAGGACCGCGCCCTTGCGCGCCATACCCTTCGCATCCTTCAGTTTGGCCATCATGTCGTCGACGACCGCCTGGTAGAGGGCCGCCTGCTCCACGGTCAGGTTGGCGCGCACCGTCATCTCCAGTTTCTCCGGCAGATCGCTGATGACGGCGGGATCGGTTTTCACCCGGCGCAACACGAACGGCTGCGTGACGGTGCGCAGCCGGCTGATGGCGTTCTCGTCCCGATCGCGTTCGATCGGCACGGCGAACCGGGCACGGAAAGTCTGTGCGCTACCGAGCACCTTCGGCATCGTGAAGTCCAGAATCGAGCGCAATTCTTCGAGGCGGTTCTCCACTGGAGTTCCGGTGAGCGCCAACCGATGTCGGGCAGGTAGTGCCCGCGCCGCCTTCGCCTGTCTGGTCCCCGCGTTCTTGATGTGCTGCGCCTCGTCGAGCACCACGCGATCCCACTGCTGCCGCGCCAATTCAGCTGCGTCCCTTGCCAGGAGCGAATAGGTGGTGATCACCAGATCCGCGTCCGCAACGGCTTCGTCCAGATCCGCGCCCGACTTGCGGCCGACACCGTGGTGCACCAAAATCCGCAGATCGGGGGCGAATCGCTCCGCCTCGCGCTGCCAGTTGCCGACGACCGACATCGGGCTCACAAGCAACGTCGGTCCGCAGCCGTCGGTCCCCTCGCGCTCGTGCACGAGCAGGGCCAAGACCTGCACGGTCTTACCCAGGCCCATGTCATCGGCCAGGATTCCGCCCACCCCGTAGCGGCTCATGGTGGCGAGCCAAGCCAATCCACGCTCCTGATACGGCCGCAGCTGCGCCTTCAAGCCGACCGGCGCACTCACCGGAACCGGGTCACGGGTCTGGTCCAAAAGGTCTGCGGCCCAACCGGTTGCGCTCACCTCGGTGATCGGAACCTTCTCGACATGGCCGGTGACGAGTTCGCCGACCAGATCGGCGAAGGTGATTTCGGTGTCGTCGAGATGAGCGGCGACATAGCGGGCGGCAGCGGCCAGCACCTTGTGGTCGGCCTGCACCCATTCGCCGCGCAGCTGCACCAGATCCGATTTCGAGCGGACCAGCCGTTCCATCTCGGCCTTGGACAGCACGGTATCGCCGAGAGCGAGTTCCCAGCGGTAGGAGACGAGTCCGCGCATGCCGACGGTGCTCTCGGCGGCGGGTACGCCGCTCTCCACGCGCAGCCGCATGGTCGGGGCGCTGATATTCCAAGCGCGCGGCAGCAGCAGCCGAACACCCGCCGCCTGCAGCGCATGTGCACCGTGTTCGACCAGGTCCGCAACCACCTCGGTCGGCAGCAGCAGGTCCATCGACTGCGGATCGTTCGGCAGGTCGCGCAGGCGCGGATAGGCCCGCGTCGCCTCCCCCAGCTTCTCGATCGCGGTGCGGACCAGCACCGGATCACCCAGCAGCGGAACCGGATTCGGCGCTTCACCATCGGCGCGCAGACAGACCTGCAGCCGCCACAGCGCCACCACGTCATCGGTATCGGCCTCGCCGAGCGCGATATCACCCTCGGGCTCCAGCAGCCGCAGCACCAACTCGGGCTCGTCCCCGGTCAGACTCGCCCGCCAGCGTTCCAGCACCTCGGCCAGCTGATGGCTGCCGCCGTCCAGGGCGACGTCATCGATGAGTGCGGCCACCAGCGGATGCGCCGATGCCGGCGGATCCATCAACTCCCGGACGATCGGATCGGCGAGTTCGGTGACCATATCCTCGAGCAGCATCCCCGGCTTCCCCGCGACGCGCAATGCGGGCGGCATAGCCACCGCCAACTCCGCCAGCCAGGCACGCTGACGCTCGCCGCCGACCAACCGCCAGCGCACCCACCACTGCCCGTCGTCGCGCCGCAGTTCGGGCACCACCCGTCCGGCCCGCACCCACCGCTCGACACCGTGCGCCACATGCGCGAGAAACCGCAGATCCCCCGAAACCGCATCGACCGGTAGCCGCTGTCGCAGCGCGACCGCGGCCGCCGCCGGCACCATCGCATGCGCCCTGACCTGCTCGGTCGCCCCCTGCGACCCGCTGACCAGCACCTGCGCCCGATGCCGGAACTTCGACGCCGTCAGCACCCCGCCCAACGGTTCGGGTAGCGCGACCGGGGCCTCCTGCCAGAGCAGCAAGCCCGATCCCGGCGACCACAGACCGTGCAGCATCACCCCATCCAATCAGGCGGGCCCGACAGACGCTGCGGCCATCCTCGCCCGCCGCTCAGTCGAGTTCGTAATCGAACCAGATCTGGTGCACACCGTCGGTGTCGACCGTGAGACCGCCAGTGCCGGTGATACCGGTCAGCTCACCGGTGCCGCTGGTCGGCACGATGGTGAAGAACTCGGCGGTGCGGTCGGTGCCGAGGGTGGTCGCCGAATGCGCGAAGTTGAAGCTGCCCGCGCGATCGTGCAGTGCGCCCTCGAACGATTCCATGGCGACATACGTCCCCGCGCCCGTCGCCTGGTCGAAGGCGGCGGTGAACAGGGTCGCCGACCGACCGGTGATCTCGCCCGCGAATTCCTTCTCGATCTGCGCGATGCCGACCGGCAGTGCGGTGGTGATGGCCGGATCCGGCACGACATCGGTTGGAGTGAAGGAGGCGACAGAGAACGTGCCGATTGCTTTCATGCGGCGCAGCGTATCGGCGGGTACCGACAACTTCTCACGAGTCTTGGCGATGGGCGAGGACCTTGCGCACGACAAGACCGACGACCAGTGCCCAGAAGGCCGCACCGATGCCGAGGAACCCGACACCGGACGCGGCGATCAGGAAGGTGACCACACCCGCCTCGCGATGCTGTTCGGATTTCAGGGCACCGGCAAGGGCGGCCGCGAGAGTCGCCAGCAGGGCAAGGCCCGCAACGGTTTCCAGCGTGCCCTTGGGCGCGGTGGCGATCAGCGTGACCAGCGCCGCCGAGCCGAGGGCGAGAATCAGATAGGAGGCACCCGCGGTGCAGGCCGCGATCCAGCGGCGCTTCGGATCCGGATGGGCGGCGGGGGCGGCCGAAAGCGCGGCACTGATCGCGGCCAGGTTGATGGCATGCCCACCGGCCGGTGCACCCAGGATCGTGCCGATACCGGTGACGGACATCGAAGCGCGCCAAGGGACCTGGTAGTCGAAGGACTTCATCACGGCGGTGCCCGGAATGTTCTGCGAGGCCATGGTGACGATGTAGAGCGGAATGGCGATACCGATCATCGCCTGCCAACTCCAGTGCGGCACTGTCAGTTCGAGCGAGGGGCGCATCGCCGCGAGATCGAGATGCTTGTGCTGCACCGCGATACTGATCCCCGCCCCGATCGCCGCGGTCACGAAGGCCGCGATCACCGCCGAGCGCTTGGCGAATCGCTGCAGCACCAGCCACACCACGATCACCGGCACCACCACCGCCGGACTGGCCTGCACGGCCTTCACCGGCGCGAGACACAGCGGCAGCAGCACACCGGCGAGCATGGCCTGCGCGATCTCCACCGGAATCGCGGCCACCAGCTTGCCGAGCCGCTGCCACAGTCCGGTGATCGCGATCAGTACACCGGTTATCGCGAACGCCCCGACTGCAGCGGCCCAGCCACCGGCGACCGAACCGGTGCCGGCGAGCAGTGCCGCACCCGGCGTCGACCAGGCCAGTGTGATCGGCAACCGATACCGATAACTGAGCAGCATCATCCCGATGGCCAGCGTGAGGCAGAGCACGAGCAGTCCGGACGCCGCCTGTGCCGGGGTGGCCCCGACCGCCGTCAGCCCGCTCAGCACCACCGCGAATGAGCTGGTGAATCCGACCAGCGCGGTGACGACACCGGCACCGACCGGCTGCGCGAGCCGCGCCTCACGGTGGACCGGTGTCGGGGTGTCGGCGAGCGCCGGGGAAAGCCTGGACATTTCTGGAATCCTCCCCGGTCATCAGTCCAGTTGTCACAGCCAGTCCCCGGAAACTGGACTGAATTGCGTGGCATCCAGCTAGGGTGAATCGCCGAAACCGCACTCGATTCGAACGTGGACGTACCAACTGATTCGGCGTGTACATGGGTAACTCGTCGGGTACACCCAAAACTGATGTGGCACATGACGCAGGACCTGTACGCAGGCATAGCGGCTCTTACTAGTATGGCCTGAATATTCGGGGAGGCGGAACAGAGAGGCGGAACAGAGCTTTGTTGAGCGCGGTACTGATCTCGGCGGATGAGCTTCGGGAAGTATTGGCGGACAAGCGGGTTCGTCTACTCGATGTGCGGTGGGCGCTCGGTGATCCGGACGGCCCGCAGCATTATCTGGACGGACATATTCCGGGCGCGGTCTTCGTCGATCTGGAGACCGAACTGGCCGCGCCGCCGTCCCCCGCGCGCGGGCGGCATCCGCTGCCCGATCCCGCGCAGCTCGAAAAATGCGCACGCAGCTGGGGTTTGCGGACCGGCGATCCGGTGGTCGTCTACGACGCGACGGGCGGCATGGCGGCGGCGCGGGCCTGGTGGCTGCTGCGCTGGGCCGGGATCGCGGACGTGCGGATTCTCGACGGCGGTCTGCCCGCGTGGACCGGTTCGGGCGGTGCGATCGCCTCCGGCGAGGAGGACGATCCCGAACTCGGTGACGTCGAGGTGAATCCGGGGCAGCTGCAGGTCATCAATGCCGATGCGGCCGCCAAATGGTCCGGCGTACTGCTCGACGCACGCGCGGGCGAACGCTACCGCGGCGAGGTGGAGCCGGTCGATCCGCAGGCGGGCCACATTCCGGGCGCGATCAGCGCACCGACCGCGGAGAACCTCGACGCCGACGGACGGTTCCGTAGCCTAGACGTTTTGCAAGATCGCTTCGCCGCATTCGGGTCCGGGCCGGTCGCGGTCTATTGCGGATCCGGTGTGACCGCCGCCCACCAGATCGCCGCACTCGCCGCCGCAGGCATCGAGGCGGCACTGTATCCGGGCTCGTGGTCGCAGTGGTCGAACGACCCGAAACGCCCGGTCGCCACCGGGGCATAGCTCGCTACGGGCACGAGCGGGCAATGTCGTTCAGCACGGCATTGTCCGCAGCGGTCACCGGTAGGTCGTACTGGACCGCGACCGTCAGATATTTGCCCGCATAGAAACAATGGTTCGTGCGCGGCGTCCATTCGGACGGTGTGCTATCACCCTTGGCCTGGTTCGCACTCGCTGCTGTGGCCAGCAGATTCACGTCGATATCGTTGGCGAAACGCACCCGCCGCTCGAGCGGCCAGGACACCGCACCCATATCCCAGGCCGCGGCCAGCGGATAGACATGGTCGATCTGGATGTCGCCCGCGTCGGCCTTGCTGAAGGCGATCCGCTTGCCGGTGTACGGATCGTCGAGCGTGCCCGCGGTGACCACGCAGTCGTGGGTGCCCGGCCGGAAGCTCACCCCGGTCAGCTGCGCGCTCAGTATGTTGTTGCGGGTATCGCAGCCGTCGTGACCGCCGGGGCCGTCGTAGTCATCGGTCCAGGACGGTCCGAATGCGCACCGCTGACCTTCCTTGCATCCGCGGTCGTAGCCGCCGGGATGTCCCCGCGTCGCAACGACCCGTACCGACGCCAACAGTTGCTCGAGCTGGACCCGGGTCGGGCCGAGTTCACCCTCCCCGCTGCCAGATGCCGGCGCGACCGGTCCACCGCTCACCTCGGCGCATCCGGGCAGCGCGAACATCGCCGCCGCGATCAGGGCAGGCAACCATCGTCGGATGTCGGCATGCACGGTGCCAGATGTACCCGTATGGACCGACATTCGTAGAACCCGGCTCGAGCGCCTCGGAGCCGGTCAGGACTTACAGCCAGGCACGAGCCAGCAAATCGTCATTGGCGACTTCACTGGACCGGGGTGGGAATCTGGTGGCCACAATGGACTCGGTGTGCGCGCCGTCGTGTCCGATCAGCCACGAACCACCGCGCTCCTCGCACTCGGCGATCTTCGCGAAGGTGGTGAGCAGGAACGTGACGGCGTCACGCGGGTCCAGGGTTCGGGCCAGCCGCTGTGATTCACCGGGCCGGGACAGGTCGAGCCAGACACCGGACTGTCCGTCCAGTCGCATGCCGACGATCTTGTCGGCATTGACAAAGGTGAATTTGCGCCGTTCCCACGGCGTGGTCGGCGTGAAGCTCTGCTCGAGTACCTGGAGCAGAATCGTCATGCTTTGCCCTCCGCTTTCCGTTGACGCCCAACTGCGGTTCTCATGCGATGACCAGCGGATATACCAGTATGTTCCGAAAGTGGTGCCAAGGGGTAGTAACTGGTCCATCTCGGCGAGTTCAGGGATTTTTCCGGCGACCGATTAGTTCGGCGACCGGGCCGCGTCTACATCTGCGAACGCAACACGATCAGGGAGGACACTCTCATGAATACCCTGCCGCCCGTCGTCGATGCCGACACCTGGCAACGCCAACTCGATGAGCTGCGTGTCCGGGAGAAGGCAGCGACCCGAGAACTCGATGCGATCGCCGCCCAGCGCCGGCGCCTGCCGATGGTCGAAATGCCCGAATACACCCTCGAGGGCGAGGAGGGATCGATCCGGCTGGCGGATATCTTCGACGGTAAGCCACAGCTGATCGTCTACAACCACATGTGGTTCCCGGGCGAGAAGTGGCAGTGCGGTGGTTGTACCGGGTTCACCTCGCAGTTCACCCGGTTGGAGTTCCTGGACAACTACGATGCCCGGTTCGTCATCGTCACCCAGGGGCCGATCGACGAGGCACTCGCGTACAAGCGGCGGGTCGGGAACAAAATGGCCTGGTACTCCACGGCGAACAGTGCATTCGGCACCGACGTCGGCGCACCGCCCGGCGGCGGATTCGCGGTCAACGTATTCCTGCGCGACGGCGACACGGTCTATCGCACCTGGCACACCAACGGCCGCGGCACCGAGCAGTTGAGTCACAGCTTCGCGCTGATCGACGTGTTGCCGTACGGGCGGCAGGAGCAGTGGCAGGACTCGCCCGAGGGGTGGCCGCAGTCGCCGACCTACAGCCGATGGAGCGGCTCCGAAGACATCGCCGCGCACTACGGCGACCCGGGGGCGTAACTACATACGGCCCAATAGCGTGAGCGGATCCTCGAGCAATCCGGCTACGGTCGCGAGGAAGCGCGCCGCCAGCTCACCGTCGATCATCCGGTGGTCGAAACTGATGCCGATGGTGGTGACCCACCGGATGGCGAGTTCGTCGCGGAATACCCACGGGCGCTTGCGAATCGAGCCGAGGCACAGGATCGCGGCCTCACTCGGATTGACCAGCGGAACACCGGCGTCGACACCGAAGACGCCGACATTGGTGATGGTGAAGGTGCCGCCGCGCAGGTCGGCCGGGGTGGCGCTGCCCGAACGCGCCGTCTCGGCGAGCCAGCCGATCTCCCGGCACAGGTCGCGCAGGCTCAATGCCTGGGCTTCCTTGAGATTGGGCACCAGCAGGCCGCGTTCGGTGGCGACCGCGATACCGAGATTCACATAGTGCTTGGTGACGATCTGCTGATTCGCCTCGTCCCAGAATGCGTTGATACCGGGATATTCCACGAGGGCGGCGAGAACGGATTTGGTGACCAGGGCCAGCGGTGTCAGCGTCAGGCCCTCGAAGGATTTGGTGGTGCGCAGGTGGTCCAGCAGTTCCATCGATGCGGTGAAGTCGATGGTGACGAACGTGCTGGCCTGCGGGATGGTGCGCGCGCTCGCCACCATGGCGGCCGCGGTGCGTTTGCGGATACCGCTGATCGGCGTGCGTTCCTCGCGGGTCGCGGGGCGGATGATGCCCGCGTTCGGATCGGTGACCGATGGCGTCGGCGGCGCGGCCGGGCCGTCGGTACGGGTCGCCGCGGCGCGCGGCTGCGATACCGGGACCGCGCCGCGCACGTCCTCGACCGTGACCGCACCGTCGGGGCCCGAACCCGCGACGTACCAGAGGTCGATGCCGAGTTCCTTGGCGAGTTTGCGCGCACCGGGGGTCGCCGCAGCCCTGGCCATTCCCGACTCGACCGGCTCAGCGGCCGAACCCTCCCGCGGCGCGGTCGGTTCCGCAACCCTTCTGCGCCGCCGGGACACCGTCTCATCTTCGGGCCCGTATCCGACCAGCACCGACGTCCGCCCGTTCGCCCCCTCCTGCGCGACCGCCAGATCATTGCGCACCCGGATCAGCGGCGCCCCCACCGCAACCGTCTCACCGGGCTGAGCGAGCAATTCGATCACCGTGCCCGAGAACGGCGACGGCAGCGAGACCACCGCCTTGGCCGTCTCCACGTCGGCGATCGTCTGATTCAGCTGCACGGTATCGCCGACGCCCACCGACCACGACACCAACTCGGCATCGGCCAGTCCCTCGCCGAGATCGGGTAGCCGGAATTCCAGGATATTGCCCTGACCATCCTCGGGGGCACGATCTTCCACTGGGGCACCTCTCAGTGAGCGGTAGTCAGGCGGCGAGTGAGCGATCGACCGCGGCCAGGATGCGGTCCGGATCGGGCAGGTGGTGCTTTTCGAGCTTAGCCGGGGGGTAGGGGATGTCGAAGCCACCGACGCGCAGCACCGGCGCCTCCAGGTAGTAGAAGCAGCGCTCGGTGATCCGGGCGGCGATCTCGGCGCCGAGCCCGCCGAAGACCGGCGCTTCGTGCGTCACGATCAACCTGCCGGTCTTGGCCACCGAGGCCTCGACGGTGTCGAAATCGATCGG
This sequence comes from Nocardia sp. NPDC102475, assembly GCF_055584605.1. NCBI lineage: Bacteria > Bacillati > Actinomycetota > Actinomycetes > Mycobacteriales > Nocardiaceae > Nocardia > Nocardia sp. NPDC102475. The sequence goes on from NZ_JBVJLS010000013.1 coordinate 61,969, forward strand.
CGACAAACTGCGCAGATCGATCACCTCGAGCGAATGCCCTTCCTCGGCAGCGATTTTCGCGGCGGTAATGGCCGAGGCCACGGTGCCGCCGTAGGCGAGGACGGTGGCATCGGTACCGCTGACGCAGACGCGGGCGCGGTCCAGCGGTATGGCCTCGGCATCGAAATCGACCTCGGCCTTATCCCAGTAGCGCCGCTTGGGTTCGAAGAAGATCACCGGATCATCGAGCGCGATCGCCTGGCGGATCATGAAATACGCGTCGACGGGATTGCTCGGCGTCATGACGCGCAGTCCCGCGGTATGGGCGAAATACGCCTCCGGCGACTCGGAGTGATGCTCCACCGAACCGATTCCACCGCCGAACGGAATGCGAATCGTGATGGGCGCGGTCACCTTTCCCTGCGTCCGGTAGTGGATCTTGGCGACGTGCGAAACGATCTGGTCGAAGGCCGGATAGACGAAGCCGTCGAATTGAATCTCGCAGACCGGCCGGTAGCCGCGCAGCGCCATACCGAAAGCCGTTCCGACAATGCCGGATTCGGCCAGCGGCGTGTCGATGACACGGTGGTTTCCGAAATCCTTTTGCAGCGTATCGGTTACCCGGAAGACCCCGCCGAGGCGCCCGATATCCTCGCCCATCAGAACGACTTTCGGATCCTCGTCCATAGCCCGCCGCAGCCCGGCATTGAGCGCTGCGGCGAAGGTCGTGATCATGTGGGGACTCCTTCCGGTCGCGCGGCCTCACCGGGATCGCCGGCCAGATACTCCGCGTACTCGCTCCGCTCCTGGGTGATCAGCGGATGCGGGGTGGCATAGACGTGATCGAACAGCTGTGTCGGCGCCGGATCCGGCATATCGATGGTCGCGGCGCGCACCTGTTGCGCGACTTCGTCGGCGCTCGCATCGACATGACGCTCGAATGCGTTGTCCCATAGGGACTCTCGTTCCAGCAGCTTGCGCAGCCGGGCGATCGGATCGCGGCGCGCCCACTCCTCGGTCTCGGCGGCGGAGCGGTAGCGCGTCGGGTCGTCCGCGGTGGTGTGCGGACCCATCCGATAGGTGAGCGCCTCGATGAACGACGGTCCGCCACCGGTGCGGGCACGGACGGCGGCCTGCCTGGTGACCGCGAGGACGGCGAGCACATCATTGCCGTCGACCTGGAGGCCGGGAATTCCATAACCGTAGGCGCGCCGCGCGATCGGGGTCGCGCTCTGGATGCGGACGGGGGAACTGATCGCCCAGTGGTTGTTCTGACAGAAGAAGACGACCGGCGCGCTCCAGCTCGCGGCGAAGCCCAGTGCCTCGGCGAGATCGCCCTGACTCGAGGCGCCGTCACCGAAGTAGGCGATGGTCGCGATCTCCGCGCCGTCGAGGTGGGCGGCGTAGGCGTAACCGGTCGCGTGCAGGCCCTGCGAGCCGACGATGATATTCGGGTTGGTCATATTGACCGCTTCGGGATCCCAGCAGGAATGCGCGACCCCGCGCCACATCCGGGTGAGTTCGGCGGGACGGACGCCGCGGCAGTAGGCGACGGCGTGCTCGCGGTAGCTGCAGAAGACGTAGTCGTCGGGGCGCAACGCGTATGCCGAGCCGACCTGGGCGGCCTCCTGCCCGATCATCGGCGCCCACAGTCCGAGCTGGCCCTGGCGTTGCAGAGCGGTTGCCTCGGTGTCGATCCGGCGGGTCACGACCAGGTCCGTGTACATCGCGCGCAGCTGGGCGGGCCCGATATCGCCGATCAGGGCCGCGTGTTCTCGGTCGAATACGCGGCGGCCGTCGGGTTGTACCAACTGAACCGGATAGTCGGATTTGTTCGTCATTCGGGATCGCCTCCTGACCATGAGCGCAGGGCTGGTGTGCCCTATATCACTTAGCATCCACGAGTAGGCGAAGTGCGCAAGTGGTCGAGACGCGAGTAAGCAGAATGCCCAAATCCCTCCGGCGAACTGATGTCATACTGCGTTGTATGACCAGTAGAGAACCCGCCGACGTGACCTTGGACGCCACCGACGCGCGACTGTTGCTCGAGCTGGTCGCCAACCCACGCGCGACCGGTGTCGAGCTGGCGACCCGGCTCGGGTTGTCCCGCAATACCGTGCAGGCGCGGTTGTCGCGCTGGGAGGCTGCCGGTGTGCTCGCCAGCTTCGAACGTCGAGTGCAACCGCAGGCGCTGGGCTACCCGCTGGCGGCCTTCGTCGCCGTCGTCGTCGATCAGCACCGATTGGATTCGGTGGTCGCCGAACTGGCCCGGGTGCCGGAGGTGACCGAGGTGTGCGGCATGACCGGGCTGACCGATCTCACCGTGCGCGTAGTGGCACAGGATGCGGACGATCTGTACCGGATCGCCGGGCAGATCTTGAAGATTCCCGGGGTGGAACGCACCAATATGGCATTGGTGATGCAGCAATTCGTCGGACCGCGCACGGCTCCACTGCTGGATCGCCTGGCCGGATCCGCCGATCGCTCGCTACGGGCCTGATCCGGCGGCATGGTCGGCGAGTTCTGCGCCTAGGACGGAAGGACCTACAGCAGGTTGAGGAATTCGGTGGCTGTCATTCCGCCCTGCCGGAGGATCGAGGCGAGCCTGGAATGAAGTCACCAATGGAGTGGCGGTTAGCTGGGGCTCGGGTGCCTCGGCCAGGTAGAGAGCGACCGCTTCCCGGAGATTCGTCAGGGCCTCCTCGATCGTCTGGCCCTGACTGGCTACATCGACCTCGAGGCACTGCGCGACATACCAGTCCTCTTCCTGGCGCACCGCAGCCGTCAATACGCGCTGATCAGCCATGGAGACTGTCCCACAATGTCTTCGGCGCCCCGCAGGTTCAGTCGGTGACCAGGGCTGTTGCGGCGGTGCGGATTACTTCGGGGATTTCTACTGGTTTGCGGGTTTCGTTGTCTACGTAGACGTGGACGAAGGTGCCGGTGGCGGCTAGTTCCAGACCATCTTCGGATTCTCGGAAGATGGCCAGGTCGTAGGTGATGCTGGAGCGGCCGAGGCGGGAGATGCGCAGGCCTACCTGGAGTTGGTCCGGAAAGCTGAGCGAGCCGTGGTACTGGCAGGAGGTCTGGGCGACCACGCCGAGGGCGGGCAGTTCGCGGATATCCGTGCCGGTGGCGTGCATGAGCCAGGCGTTGACCGCGGTGTCGAAGTACGAGTAGTACGTCACGTTGTTCACGTGGCCGTAGTGGTCGTTATCGGCCCACCGGGTCGGCATCGGCCAGAGGACCGGATACTGCTGCGTCACCCGGCCGACGATAGCTCAGCCGGGGTGCTGCCCTGCCGGTGGTCGCGCGGACTCACACCGAAGTGGCGTTTGAATGCCGTGCTCAGTGCGAACGCGCTGCCGTAGCCGACCTGGCGGGCAATGGATTCGATGGTGGCATCGGATTCCTGCAGCAGGTCGGCGGCCAGGGCCAGCCGCCATTCGGTGAGGAAAGCCATCGGCGGTTCACCGACCAGATCGGTGAACCGGCGGGCCAGCGCGGCGCGCGAGACGCCGACCGCCTCCGCCAGGCTGGCGACCGTCCAGCCGTGCGCCGGATTGTGCTGCAACAGCCGCAGCGCCTTGCCGACCAGCGGATCGCTGTAGGCGTGATACCAGGCGGGCGCGTCATTGCGGGCGAACCAGGCACGCAGGGCCGCGATCAGCACCATATCGAGCAGCCGGTCCAGAACGACACCCTGTGCGGGCTCGTCCTTGGTGGCTTCGTCGACCAGGATGTCGAGCAGCCGGGTGTCGAAATCGCCGCGCCGCAAGATGATTACCGGCGGAAGAGCACGCAACAGCCGCTGACTCGCCGCGCCCGCGGACTCATAGGTGCCCGTGACCATAAGGGTGGCGCCGTCCGCATCGGTGCCCCACTGGCGCACACCGAGACTCAATGTCTCGCAGAGGATTTCACCGTCGGCCGTCTTGGTGATATTGCCTGGATCGATGAAGATCTGCGGTGCGGTGGCCGGATCGTCGGCGACCGTATACGGATCGGGACCGCGGAAGATCGCGATATCGCCCGCGCTCACTTGCCGCGGCTTACTGCCCGCCGCATCGGTCATGATCCAGGCTGTGCCGCGGACCATCGACACCACCGTCAGCGGCGCCCGATCCTGGATGCGCAGCGACCACGGCGGGTCGAGCAGTGAACACATGACGAACGCACCTCGGGCGCGTGGACCTTCGAGCAGACTGGCGAGCGCATCCACACCACAAACAGTAGACGCTGGCGCATGATCACGAGTCGCTGAACTATGTTTCGTCGCGCGCCGCGCCGATGTACTGGAAACATGACAAACAGCACCTCCCACCAGCGCCTCATCCTCGTCACCGGCGGTACGGGCAAGACCGGCAGCCGCGTCGCGACCCGGCTCCGGCAGGCCGGTCATCCGATCCGGATCGGTTCGCGCGCGGCCGAGATCCCCTTCGACTGGGCCGACCGCAGCACGTGGACACCGGCCCTGTTCGGCGTGGACGCGGTGTACATCGCCTTCCAGCCGGATCTGGCGGTGCCGGGTGCGCCCGAGACCATCCGCGCATTCATCAATGCGGCCAAGGTCAACGGTGTGCGCAAACTCGTGCTGCTGTCCGGCCGCGGCGAACCGGAGGCCGTGGCGTGTGAGCAGATCGTGCGGGGTTCGGGGCTCGACTGGACCATCGTGCGCTGCAGCTTCTTCGCACAGAACTTCAGCGAAGGCGCATTCCTGGAGTATGTGCTCGCGGGTGAGGTTGCGCTGCCCAATGGCGATGTGCCGGAACCGTTCGTGCATGCCGACGACATCGCCGATGTCGCGGTCGCCGCGTTGACCGAGGACGGGCACAGCGGCGAACTCTACGAACTGACCGGACCCAGGTCGTTGACGTTCTCCGAAGCCGTCGCGGAGATCGCGTCGGCGACCGGACGCGAAGTCACCTTCATCCCGATCTCCCGCACGGATTTCGTTGCGGCACTGACCGAGTACCAGGTTCCCGCCGACGTCGTCAGCCTGCTCGACTACCTGTTCGGCACAATCCTGGACGGCAGGAACTCCAAGACCGCGGACGGCGTCCAGCGTGCGCTCGGCCGGGACCCGAAAGATTTCCGGGATTACGCCGCCGAGACTGCGGCCGCCGGAATTTGGAACATCTCCAGCGAGTAGGCGGTTGTAGAAAATGAGACCGCCGCACGGACGCCCGATCTCAATGGCGAGATCCGCGGAGCCGGGCCCTCGGACGACGATGTCCCGGACCGGCTCCCCATGCGGCCGCGAGAACGCGCTCGACGCGGTACCGTCGAATCGGTGGCGACCACGACGATCGATCCGCAGATACCGATAGCACGCGCCGCGGTATTCGTGGTGTTCGCGTTGAACGGTTTCCTACTGGCCATGTGGGTGGTACACATCCCGGCCATTACCGATCGAACCGGTATCGCGCATTCCACGCTCGGCATGTTCATTCTCATGCTGGCCGGTGCGGGCATCGTCGGCATGCGCATCGCGGGCCCGCTCGCCGACCGATTCGGCAGCCGGACCGTGGTCGCGGCCGCCGCGATGATCGTCTCGATATCCGTGCTCGGCCCCGGACTGGCGACCGGACCGGTCAGCCTGGCGATCGCGTTGGCCTGCTTCGGTTTCGGCAACGGCGCGCTCGACGTTTCGATGAATACCCAAGCGGTGCATGTCGAGCGGGCCTATGACCGACCGATCATGTCGGCGTTCCACGCCTTGTTCTCCGGTGGTGGATTCCTCGGCTCGCTGCTGGGTGCGGCTGCTCAGGGCGCGGGATGGGATGTGCGCCTGAGCTTGTCGCTCGCGGCGGTGGCGGGGTTGGCGATTACCGCCGCGCTGGTGCCACGCCTGCTGGCCGACACCGGATCGGTGGCACGAGACGCGAATTCGGACGCACCCCTGGAAAGTGGCCCACACGACCACATTCCGGAAAGCATGGACCACGGTCGTGGGTCCGAAGCGGCACCGCATGATGGCGGAACAGCCCGGTCGACAACACCGAATCGCTCCCGAAAAGTTTGGGCGCTGGCCGCAATCGCCTTCGCCCTACTCCTCACCGAGGGCGTCGCCGCCGACTGGAGCGCCCTGCAGGTCCGCGACCACCTCGATGTCGACGATGCCACCGCCGCACTGGCATTCGGCGCATTCTCCTGCACCATGACCGCGGGCCGATTCACCGCCGACCGCGTCGCGGGTGCCTTCGGCCGCGTCGCCGTCGTCCGCTACGGCACCTTGGTCGCCGCATTCGGATTGGTCCTTATCATGGCGTCGAGCTGGGTGCCGCTGACGCTCCTCGGCTGGGCGATGTGCGGCCTCGGCCTCTCCGGCGGAATACCGCAAATCTTCACCGCCGCAGGCAATCTCGGCTCTACTACAGCGGCTACCGATATGTCGCGGGTATTCAGCCTCGGTTACCTCGGCCTGCTCGCGGGCCCCTCCATCATCGGCTGGCTGACCGCCCTGGTCCCACTCACCGCCGCAATGGTCGTTCCGCTCATCGCGGTCCTGCTCTGCTGTGGCTACGCGGGGGCGGTTGCCCCGCAACGGACTACCGGATAGCAGCTGATTCCCGGGCAAGCGTGGCGAGCTCACGCCATTGCGGCAGCGGCAGCTCCGTCGGATCGGCGGTGACCACGTGTAGACACACGTGATCGGCCCCGGCATCCAGGTGCTGCCGAACACGATCGCCGATCACCTCGATATCCCCATACGCCGCAACCGAATCCACCAGCCGCGAGCTGGGACCACCGAGGATATCTTCGTCGCCGAAACCGAAGCGTCGCATATTTGCCGCCTGATGCGGCGCGGATTCGAGATAGCCCGCGATATGCGCCCTGGCCACCTCACGAGCGCGCGGAGGTCGGCATCGACGATGTGATCGCCCAGGCCCGGCGACACCCTATGACGAAATCGACGAACTCATTCGGCAGGGCAAGAAGATCCACGCGATCAAGCTCTATCGCAACCTGACGGGCGCAAGCCTGAGGGATGCCAAAGACGCGGTCGAAGCGCGCGAACGGCATCCGCAATGACGAAAGCCCGCTTCCATTCGCGGAAGCGGGCTTTCATGCCGAGGCGCTTACAGTGCCTTGAGTTCCTCGGTGACCGCTCCGACGGACTTCTTCGCATCGCCGAACAGCATCGAAGTGTGGTCGGCGTAGAACAGTGGGTTGTCGATACCGGCGAAACCGCTGTTCATGGAACGCTTCAACACGATCACGCTCTTGGCCTGGTCTACGTTGAGCACCGGCATGCCGTAGATCGGGGACGAGGAGTCCTCGCGGGCGGCGGGGTTGGTGACGTCGTTGGCGCCGATCACCAAAGCCACGTCGGTGCGCGAGAATTCGCCGTTGATGTCGTCCATTTCCTTGAGCGCGTCATAGGAGACTTCGGCCTCGGCGAGCAGGACGTTCATGTGGCCGGGCATGCGACCGGCGACCGGGTGGATGGCGTATTTGACCTCGACGCCCTTGGCCTCCAGCAACGACGCCATTTCCTTGACCGCGTGCTGGGCCTGGGCGACGGCCATACCGTAGCCGGGCACCACGATCACCTGGTTGGCGTAGGCCATCTGGATCGCGGCATCCGCGGCGCTGGTGGCCTTGGCCTGCTTCTGCTCACCACCGGAAGCACCCGGGGCGGTGCCGCCGCCACCGAATCCACCCGCGACGATAGCGGGAATGGACCGGTTCATGGCCTTGGCCATCAGGTTGGTGAGGATGGTGCCGGACGCGCCGACGATCATGCCCGCCACGATCATCGCGGTGTTGTTCAACGCCAACCCCGCCGCGGCAGCCGACAGACCGGTCAACGCGTTCAACAGCGAGATGACCACCGGCATGTCCGCGCCACCGATCGGCAGCACCACCGCGAGGCCCAGGACACCGGCGAGCACGAGCACCGCGATCATCCAGTACTGGGGCACACCATCATTGGTGGCGCCGATACCGATCACCACCGCGGCAGCGATCGCACCCAGTAGCAGCAGCAGGTTCAACGGCTGCTGGAGCTTGCCCAGACCGATCGGACGCCCGGGTAGGACTTCCTGAAGTTTGCCGAACGCGATCAAAGATCCCCAGAACGACACCGAACCGATGATCGCCGCGAACAGCGAGCCGATCACGATGTGCACGGTGGGTTCTTCATCGAAATGTGAAAAACCCTGGGAGTTGATGAATTCCGACCACGCGATCAACGCGACCGTGCCACCACCGACACCGTTGAACGCGGCCACCAACTGCGGCATCGCGGTCATCTTCGTGAACTTGGCCGGCGGCACACCCAACACCACACCGACCACGAGCCCGGCCACGATCAGGATCCAGTTGGAGGTGTGGCGGATCGAGATCAGCGTCGCCACCACAGCGATCACCATGCCCGCCGCGGCGATCAGGTTGCCGCGCACCGCGGTCTTCGGCCCGGTCAACCCCATCAGACCGTAGATGAACATGCCGAAGGCGATGATGTAGAGCCCGTTGACCAGATAGGTCACATTGTCGAAGGTATGCATCACGCAGCTCCCTCTGAACGCTCCGCTGCGGCAGCCTTCACCGGTGCGGCCTTCTTACCCTTGAACATCCCGAGCATCCGGTCGGTCACCACGAACCCACCGATCACGTTCAGGGTTCCGAACACGACCGCGACGAACAGGATGATCTGGGTCAGGATCGAGGGATCCTGCACGTTGCCGAGCGTGACCAACGCACCCAGCACGACGATGCCGTGAATAGCGTTGGTACCCGACATCAACGGCGTATGCAGGGTATTGGGCACCTTCGAGATGACCGCGAACCCGACGAACCCGGACAACACCAGGATCGCGATATTCGCTAGCAGTTCGGTGTACATCAGGCTTCCACCTCACGAGTAACACAGGAGTCCGCGAGCACCTGATCACCGAAGTCGGGCGACAGCTTCCCGTCGATCAACATCAGCTCCAACAGCGCCGCAATATTTTTCGAGTACAACTCCGAGGCATGCTCGGGCATCGTCGCGGGCAGGTTCAACGGCGAAGCGATCGTCACCTCGTGCTTGACCACGACCTCACCGGGCTCGGTCAGCTCGCAGTTGCCGCCGGTCTCACCGGCCAGATCCACGATCACACTGCCGGGCTTCATGCCCTCCACCGCCGCCGCGGTCACCAGCCGAGGCGCGGGGCGGCCCGGCACCAACGCGGTGGTGATCACCACGTCGAAGCCCTTGATCGCATCCTCCAACGCCTGCTGCTGCTTGGCCTTCTCCTCGTCGGTGAGCTCACGGGCATAACCACCCTCACCGGCGGCATCGATCCCGAGATCGAGCCACTGCGCACCGACCGACCGCACCTGATCGGCGACCTCGGGCCGCACGTCGTAACCGGTGGTCCGCCCACCCAGACGCTTCGCCGTCGCCAAAGCCTGCAGACCCGCAACACCCACACCGAGCACCAGCACGGTCGCGGGCTTCACCGTGCCCGCCGCGGTGGTCAGCATCGGGAAGAACCGCGTCGATTCCGACGCCGCCAGCAGCACAGCCTTGTACCCGGAGACGTTGGCCTGCGAGGACAGCGCGTCCATCACCTGGGCCCGCGAAATACGCGGAATCGCCTCCACGGCGAAGGCCTGCACCCCGGCCGATTTCAGCGCGGGAATCTGGTTGTCGGCGTTGCGCGGGGCGAGGAAGCCGATCAGGGTCTGCCCGCTGTGCAGCTTCGCCACCTCGGCGTCACTGGGCGGAGCGACCTTCACGACCACCTCGGCCGACCACGGATCACCGATGGTCGCGCCCGCATCCACATAGGCCGCGTCCGGAATGAGCGCGCCGAGCCCGGCGCCCGCCTCGACCACCACCTCGACGCCCTGCTTCAGCAGGCTCGGGATGATCTTGGGCACCAATGCGACACGCCGCTCGCCCGCGTTTGACTCGCGAACGACTCCGACACGCGCTCCGCGCGGCGACTGGTCGCCTACGCTCTGCGTTGTCTCCACTTGTCAGACTTCCTTCTCTGGCTGAGCTTCAAGCAACCGGTCGACGGCCGGACGATGTTACTTTGGAGTAAGTTCGTCCAAATCCTCGCAACTGTACCCGGCTCGCTGATCTTTTCGAGCGACCTGGCAAGCAATCGCTAGCTGACCCTTTCGAGCGACCTGCAAGCAGTCGCTAGCGGATGAGCGTAGCTGAGATGGCGGTCACAAGTTGCGCCGGATTCCGCCGTTATGTCGGATTCGCGACCAACACCAAGGTTCGAATCCTGGTCGGCGCGGCGCAATACCTTCCCATAGTGACGTGCGTCATGCCGAGTATGTTCCCGGTGAGCGGTACGCCGTATGGTCGGCGGTGTGAACGACTGCGTCTTCTGCCGCATCGCGGCGGGGCAGGCCCCGGCGACCAAGGTCTACGAGGACGACACGCTGTGCGCGTTCCTGGATATTCGCCCGATCGCCCGCGGCCACACCCTGATCATCCCGAAGCGACACGCATCCGAATTGGCGGATCTGGATGCCGAATCGGGCGCGCACATTTTCCGTGCCGGACACCGGATCGCGCTGGCGATCAGGCGCAGCGACCTCGCCGCGGACGGCGCGAATCTCGTGCTCAATGACGGCACCGCGGCCTTCCAGACCGTCCCACACGTCCACCTGCACGTGATACCGCGCCGGCACGGCGACAAACTGAGCTTCGCCGCCGGGCTGCTGCTGCGGCGCCCGCACGATCCCGAGTCCACCGCGGCCGCCATCCGCGCCGGAATATCGGCATTGGCACACGAAGACGAGACCAGCGCCGAGGAGCGAGAATGACCGACCCGACCAAGGACCGGAACGAGCTGACCGGCCTGCTGTCCGAGCAATGGGAGACGATCGCGACGCTGGTCGCCGATCTCGACGAAGAGCGTTGGCGCGCACCGTCTCCGCTGCCGGGCTGGTCGCTGTTCGATGTGGTCGCACACGTCGTCGGGACCGAATCCTGGCTGCTCGGCGAAAGCCCGCCCGCGCACGATCCGATCCGGCCCAAAACCGATGTGACCACGCTGCCGCATGTGCGCAACGAGGCCGGCGTGCTCAACGAGATCTGGGTCGATCGGCTGCGGCCGCTGTCGGGTAAGCGACTGTTCGCGCTGTATCGCGATGTCACCGATCGCAGGCGAGAGGCGCTCGCATCCTTCGGTGATGCGGAATGGCAGGCCGAGACCGTATCGCCGATCGGCAAGGTCAGCTATGGCCGGTTCATGCGGGTGCGGCTGTTCGACTGCTGGATGCACGAACTCGATATCGCCGACGCGCTCGGCATATCCGTCGACGAGGGCGGACCGCGGGCCGCGCGGGCCTTCGGCGAACTCACCGCCACCATCGGGCGGGCGGTGGCGAAGGGTGCGCAGGCGCCGGACGGATCGCGCATCACCTTCGAACTGACCGGCCCGTTGCCGCAGACGTTGCACGTCGCGGTGGACGGCCGCGCCAATATCGTCGATGAACTGGACGCGCCCGCCACCGTGGTGGTTCGGATGGACTCGGGCCTGTTCGCCCGGCTGCGTGGCGGACGCACCACCGCGGATGCGCATGAAGGCGAGTTCCGCATTTCCGGCGATGCGGAACTCGGCACCCGACTGGTGCGCAGCCTGGCCTTCACTATCTGAGCCGCGGTGCGACTTTTCCTGTCCAGCTACCGATTCGGCGCACACTACGACCGGCTCGCCGCACTCGTCGGCGAGCCGGGCCGAGTCGCGGTGATTCCCAACGCATGTGACGCCTGGCCCGCGGCCTGGGCGGGTGCGGTCGCCAGTGACGTGATCCCGCTGCGCAAGCTCGGCTACTCCCCCGACGTGCTGGATCTGCGCGAATTCGTCGGTCGCGCAACCGAACTGGAAGCCGCACTGGCACAGTATCCATTGGTATGGGCACGCGGCGGCAATACCTTCGTCTTGCGCGCCCAATTCGCCCGCAGCGGAGCCGATTTCGTACTGCCAAAGCTGCTCGCCGCCGACGCGCTGGTGTATGCCGGGTACAGTGCGGGCGCCTGTCTGCTGACTCCGGATCTGCACGGTCTGGAATCCACCGACGACCCGGCCGAGGTCCGACCGGCGTGCGGTATCGAACCACGGTGGGACGGACTGGGTCTGGTCGACCATCGCATCGTGCCGCACCTGAATTCGGCGACCGATCCGGACGGTGAGGCCGCGCTACTCGCCGCCCGCTACCGGGCCGAGGGCATCGCGCACTGGGCGCTCACCGACGACGACGTCGTGGTGGTCGACGGCAGCGATATCGAGATCCTGCGATAGCCCGCGGAACACCACCCAGCGCATCGCGCAGTACATATAGACCGCCTCACATGCCCCGGCCAGCAGCCGCGACAGGTGGTATTCCAATCCCAGCGCGGCCAATCCGCCGCCGACGCCGAGGATGAAGGCGAGGTAGTTGATCACGACGACCACCACGTACACCACGGCCTGTCTGCCGACCGGTGCGTGCGAGTGGAAGTTGAACGTGCGATTGAGCACGAAGCTGAGCCCGAACGCGCAGATATAGGCCACCGTGACCGATAGCCATACGGGCAGTCCCAGCCAGCCGTGCAGCACCGTGAGCAGCGCCAGATCGACACCGAAGGTGAAGCCGTTGATCAGCGCGAAGCCGAGAAACGTCGGGGCGACAAGGCGATTCAGCCCCGACGGCAGCCGCGCGACGACGGCCTCGCACCAGCGAGAGAAGCCCGCCACCAGGGACTCGGTGCTCGTCACGCCGCCAGCATGCCAGCGGCAGGTGTCCATCAGGTGATCGTCCAGGAAACAAGATCGGGTGGCACCCGATCTTGATCAGCCGATCTGGGTGAGGGGCGAACGGTGGTCCAGGGCGGACCAGGCGACGAGGCAGCGGCGGCGGGTGACGTCGTCGACGTCTTCCAGGAGGGCCTCGAGCAGGAGGCGGGGTTTGCGCTGCCACTGGTCGGACAGGGTGGCGATCACTCTCTTGCCGAACATGCCCGAGCGATCCAGTGCCGTGATCCATTCGGCGATATCGCCCGCGTGGATGCGGCGCAATGAATCCGGGTCGATACCCCCGTCGAGAACTTCGTAGGAGAACACCGCAGCGACCAAATCACGGTAATCCGGCGACTCGACCTGCATGAGACCTCCTCGGCGCGCCTGCGCACCTTGTGGAATCGGACAGCGCCCTGAATGGGCGCCTTGCCCGGAATTCTTATCGTCCTACGGACCCGGCACCACTGGACCGCCCCACAATCCCGCCGGGCTCCGCGTTGTAGCAAACCTCCAGGGAGAACCGGACGCGCGGCTGTTACAGTCGGGCACTCACCCTGGCCCGTACTTGCCGTATAGCGTGAGTCGTGTGGACCTGCATGACCTGATCTCCCGCCTGCCCGACGGCGCGGTACTCACCGATCCCGATCTGCTGGCGGGCTATCGGCAGGACTGGGCGCGCGATCCGAGCGCCGGCACACCGCTGGCCGTGGTCCGCGCGACCGGTACCGATGATGTCGCGACGACGTTGCGGTGGGCGCACGAACACAAGGTCGCGGTGGTGCCGCGCGGGGCCGGATCCGGACTGTCCGGCGGTGCGACGGCCGTCGACGGCGGCATCGTGCTCAGCACCGAACGTATGCGCGCGATCACCGTCGACCCGGTCACCCGCACCGCGGTGGTCCAGCCCGGCCTGCTCAATGCGGAGGTCAAACGTGCGGTCGCCGAGCGCGGCCTGTGGTATCCGCCGGACCCGTCCTCCTTCGAAATATGTTCGATCGGCGGCAATGCGGCGACCAATGCGGGCGGCCTGTGCTGTGTGAAATACGGCGTGACCACCGATTACGTGCTCGGCATGGAGGTGGTGCTCGCCGACGGCACGGTGGTGCGGCTCGGCGGCCCACGACTCAAGGATTCGGCGGGCCTGTCGCTGACCAAAATGTTCGTCGGCAGCGAGGGCACGCTCGGGGTGATCACCGAACTCACCCTGCGGCTGCTGCCCGCCCAACCGCCGCAGTCCACCGTGGTCGCGACCTTCGCGACGCTGACCGCCGCCACCGAGGCCATCCTCGGCATCACCGGCACCCTGCGGCCCGCCATGCTCGAGTTCATGGATGCCGTCGCGATCAATGCGGTCGAGGACGAGATGCGGATGGGGCTGGATCGCGAGGCCGCCGCGCTGCTGGTCGCCCGCTCCGACGCACCGGGCGAATTCGCCAGGCACGAAGCCGAAATCATGGTCGGCATCTGCGAAAAGGCCGGTGCCACCGAGGTTTTCCACACCGAGGATCCGGAGGAAGGCGAAGCCTTCACCGCCGCACGACGTTTCGCCATTCCGGCCGTGGAGAAGATCGGGCCGCTGCTGCTCGAGGACGTCGGTGTTCCGCTGCCGCGGCTCGCCGATCTGGTCAACGGTATCGCCGCCATCGGCGCACGCAATGACGTGCTGGTTTCGGTGATCGCGCACGCCGGGGACGGCAATACCCACCCGCTGATCGTGCACGATCCGACCGATGCGGAGATGACCGAACGCGCGCACCGCGCCTTCGGCGAGATCATGGATCTGGCCATCGAGCTCGGCGGCACCATTACCGGCGAACATGGCGTGGGCCGGTTGAAGAAGGCCTGGCTGCCCGATCAACTGGGTCCCGATGTGATGACGCTCACTCGGCGGATCAAGGATGCGCTCGACCCGCATGGCATTCTCAACCCAGGCGCGATTCTGTAGACGGAACATTCCCGGCCGCTGAGGAGTTCACCCGATAATGACCACCAGGCTCGAGCACAATGTCGCCGACACCCGATTCGAGATCTATCTCGACGACACCCTCGCCGGGTACGCCGACTACGCCGAACGCGACGATCCGAAGGTAAGGGATTTCCACCACACCATGACCTTCCCGGAGTTCCGCGGCCGTGGCGTGGCCGCCCAGGTGGTCGAGTACGCGCTGCAGGATTCGCGCGCACAGGGCTTCGCCATCATCCCGACCTGCTGGTATGTCGAGCAGTACATCGCGGAACACCGCGAATACGCCGATCTGGTCGCCTAACTCAGGTAGTCCGCGAGGATCGGACCGATCACCGCCAGGGCTTCCGGGCTGGTGAGTTTGTTGTGTTCGCAGCCGACTTGGTGGTCGTCAATGGTTCCGGTGACATAGGGCCGCCAGGTTTCCGCGTTGGGGATGTACCCGGGTCGGCCGTTGGTGCTGCTGAAGAAGAGCGCGTCGCCGTCGAAGACGGCCGGGTGGTAGTCGGCGCTTTCGCGGATCAGCTGCTGGTAGTCGAGATAGAGATGCTCGAGATCGGTGGGGGTCAGGGCCGCGAAGGTGCCGCCCGCGGCGCGCAGGAGTTCGGCGGCGCGGTCGGCGAGCGCCGCATCCCCGTCGAAGTTGTCGAGCAGCGCGGGATCGATGCCGCCGAACTCGGCGAGCAACACCTCCGGAGGCGGCATCTCGACGGCGCTTTCCGGTTCGACATCGGCGCGGCCGTCCATGAGGACCAGGGCCGACACCTGGGCGCCGCGGCGTTGGAGTTCGACGGCGACCGCATGGGCGAGCGGGCCGCCCGCGGAGTAGCCCAGCAGTCGGTAGGGCCCTGTGGGCTGGGTCAGCAGAATATGGTCGGCGTAGCGGGTGGCTCGTTCGGTGAGGGTGCTGTCCGGTTGGTTGCCTTCAGTCACAGCCGGTGACTGAAGGCCGTAGATCGGGTGATCACCATCGAGGTATTGCACCAAACCGGCGTAGCACCAGGCCAATCCGATTGCGGGATGGATGCAGAACAGTCCGGGGCCCGTGCCGCTCGGGCGTAGGGCAAGGACAGTGCGCAAGGCCGGATCGACGCCTGGTTGGTCACCCTCGATGATGCGTTGCGCCAGGACAGCGGGAGTCGGTTCGCCGAACATCCACTGGACCGGCATATCGAAGCCGCTGCGTTCGCGGATTTCGGCGACGAGTCGAATGGCGACCATGGAGGTACCGCCGAGTTCGAAGAAGTTGTCGTCCAGGCCGATTCGATCCGCGCCGAGCACCGCTTCGAAGGCCTCGACGACGAGGCGTTCGGTGCTGGTGACCGGCGGACGGTACGGCAAATCCTTGCGCCGCGGGGTCGTTGGCGGTGGCTGGTGCACGACCGTGTCCGGCGGGGCGGTGACGTCGAGGTCGCCGATGACGACGGCCGGGTCCGCGGTGACCTCTTCGAGCACCTGAACGAATCGCTGTGTCAACGTTTCCGCGGTCGTCTGTTCGAAGAGATCGCGGGCGAAGGTCAGGGTTCCGGTGATACCGGCGGGCGCGCCGTCGGCGTCGAATTCCTCGGCCAGCATCCATTCCAAATCGTATTTGGCTCCGACCGCCGCGCGCGATAACGGTGTGATCACCAGGCCGGGCAGCTGGATCGGTTCGCGATCGAAGTTCTGGAACACCAGAATCACTTGGAACAGTGGCGAATGCGCGGTCGATCTGGCCGGTGCGAGTACCTCGACCAGCCGCTCGAACGGAAGATCGGCATTGCCGAAGGCGTCCAGATCGGCGTCTTTGGTTGTGGCGAGGATGTTTTCGAAGGTCGCGTCGTGCTCGATCCGGGTGCGCAGGACCAGGGTATTGACGAACATGCCGACGAGATCGTCGAGTTCGCCGTCCCCACGGCCCGCGGTGACCGAACCGATCGCCACATCCGTCGTACCGGAGAGCCTGGCGAGCAGGACCGCGAGCGCGGCGTGCGCCACCATGAAGACACTCACGCCGTGCCAGCGCGCGATCTCGCGCATCCGTCGCTGCACCGCGTTACCGATGTCGAACTCCACCATGCCGGCGCGATGCGTGGCCACCGTTGGCCGCGGGTGATCGGTGGGCAGCGCCGATACCTCCGGCAGTCCTTCGAGTGCATCGCGCCAGTACTCGAGCTGGCGGTGCGCCACGCTGTCCGGATCGTCGTCGGCGCCGAGCACTTCGTGCTGCCACAGTGCGTAATCGGCGTATTGCAACGGCAATGGTGTGAACTGCGGTGCGGTACCGGCGCGGCGCGCGGCGTAGGCCAGCAGCACGTCGCGGGTCAGCGGTGCCGATGACCATCCGTCCGAGGCGATGTGGTGCATGACGACGATGAGCACCCAGCGCTGCGGTTCGAGGCGCAGCAGCCACACGCGCATCGGAAGTTCCCGGGTCAGATCGAAGCCTTGCCCGCCGGCGCGCATGACGAACTCGGCCACGGTCTCCGCGCCGATATCGGAGACCACCACCGGGACAACGGCTTCGGCTGCCGGTAAGACTTTCTGATACGGATCGCCCGCGGTATCCGTCGGATAGACGGTGCGCAGTGATTCATGCCGGGCGACCAGATCCGAGACGGCGGCGCGCAGAACCTCCGGATCGAGGTCGCCGCGGACCTCGGCGGCGAGAGGCACATTGTGTGCGGGTGAGGCCGGGTCGTAACGGTTGAGGAACCACATGCGCCGCTGGGCCGCCGAGAGCGGGATGCAATTCGGTCGCTCGCGCGGTCCGGGCCGCGGTCCGACCGGGGCGGTCGCGGTCCGGATCGCCGCGGCGAGGTCGGCGACGATGGGTGTGTCGAACACGGTGCGCACCGGAATTCGGGTTTCGAGCGCGGCGCCGAGCCGGGCGACGATACGGGTCGCGATCAGCGAATTGCCGCCGAGGGCGAAGAAGTTGTCGTCGAGACCGACGCGGGCGACACCGAGCAGTTCGCCGAAGATTTCGGCAACCGCTCGTTCAGTGGGTGTCTCGGGGGCGCGATACCGGCCGCCACGCAGATCGGGTGCGGGCAGCGCATTGCGGTCCAGCTTGCCGCTCGCGGTTCGCGGCAGTTCGGTGAGCTCGATGATGGCCGAGGGGACCATATAGGACGGAAGCCGCTGTGCCACGGTGTCGTTGAGCAGATCCGGCACCAAATCGGCACCGGGCACCACATAGGCGACGAGTACTTCACCGACCGTGGCATCGGTATGCACGCTCACCGCCGCTTGGTCCACGGCCGGGTCGGCGAGGAGCGCCGATTCGACTTCCCCGAGTTCGATGCGCAGGCCGCGCAGCTTGATCTGCAGGTCCGAGCGACCCAGGTATTCGAGGTCGCGGCCGCGCCAGCGCACCAGGTCACCGGTTCGGTACATGCGTTGCCCCGGTCGGCCGTACGGGTCGGCGACGAAGCGCGATGCGGTCTGGCCGCCGCGGCCGTGATATCCGCGGGCCAGTGCGATGCCCGCCAGATACAGCTCACCGGCGACGCCTTCGGGCACCGGATGCAGCCGAT
Source organism: Nocardia sp. NPDC102475 (assembly GCF_055584605.1). NCBI lineage: Bacteria > Bacillati > Actinomycetota > Actinomycetes > Mycobacteriales > Nocardiaceae > Nocardia > Nocardia sp. NPDC102475. Next base: position 80,166 of record NZ_JBVJLS010000013.1, read on the forward strand.
CGTCGAGCACGACTGCGGACATGCCCGCGATGGGGCCGCCGATGGTGACCTCGTCGCCCACTCGCAGCGGGTTGCTCTCCGTTGCCCAGATCGTGGTTTCGGTCGGGCCGTAATCGTTGAAATGCAGGCGCTCCGGCGCGGACCAGCGGGCGACCAATTCGGGCGGACATGGTTCACCGCCGGTGATGATGACGCGCACCGCATCGCATCCGGCCGGATCGACCGAGGCCAGCGCCGAAGGTGTGAGGGCGATGTGCGAAACATGTTCGCGTATCAGCAGTTCCGCGAGTTCTAGGCCGCCGAATGCGGTCGGCCCCGCGATTACCAGCGTCGCTGCCGGGCCCACTGCAATCAGGAGTTCGAGTACCGCGGCATCGAAACTCGGTGAGGTCACGTGCAGAACGCGGGAGGTGCTGGCGGTCCCGTCGCGTTTCTGTTGTGCTGCCGCGAGATTGGCGAGTCCGGTGTGGGTGACGACGACGCCCTTGGGTCTGCCGGTCGATCCGGAGGTGAACAGGACGTAGGCGGGGTTTTCGGGCCGCACGTTCGGCAGCTCGATCGGTGCACCGGTTGTGGCATCGAGTGATTCGATGACGTCCGGATCATCGAGGGCGAACCACCGCATCGAATCCGGCAGACTCGGCTCGAACGAACTCCGGGTGATGCCGAGCTCGGCAACCGAGTCCGTGATGATCTGCTGGATCCGCTCGACCGGGTTGCCGGGATCGACCGGGACGAAGGCCGCTCCGGTCTTCGCCACCGCCCACACGGCGAGCACCGACTCGAGCGAGCGGCGTAGGGCCACCGCGACCAGCGCCTCGGGCCGTGCACCCGCGCGGATCAGTAAGCGAGCCAGTCGATTCGAGCGCTCATCGAGTTCGGCATAGGTCAGTGTCGCTGCGCCATCGACCACCGCTGTGCCGTCCGGGTTCGCGGAGACCGCTTCTGCGAGCAGCTCTGCCAGCACACGCGGCGGGCGCTCGATCCGCGCTTGCCGGGACAGCAGATCTCGGCGATCGGCAGGCGCGAGTAATTCGATATCCCCAACGGGTACTTCGGGATTCGCCGCTACCGCGCGTAGCACGCGCAGCCAGCGCTCGGCCATATGCGCGACGGTTGCGCGGTCGAACAGGTCGGTGGCGTATGCGATCCGGACCGATAGGCCGGACGAGTCGGTCTCGGCCACCGTGACGCTCAGATCGAAACGAATGCTCGGCTGGTCAAGATCCAGTGCTTCGGCGCGCAGGTCCGGCAGCGCGAGTTCGACCGGGGCGAGGTTCTGCATCACCAGCATTGTCTGGATCAAGGGGTGCCGGGCGGCCGAGCGGGTAGGTTCGAGCAGGTCGACGAGCCGCTCGAAGGGCACGTCGGCGTGGGCGAGTGCATCGAGGTCGGTGCGTCGAACCCGTCCGAGTAGCTCGAAGAACGGTTCGGCGGCACGAATTTCGGTGCGCAGCACCAGGGTATTGACGAACATGCCGACCACATCGTCGAGCTCGGCGACGCCACGGCCCGCCACGGGGGTGCCGATGGCGATATCGGTGGTGCCGCTCAGTCGGGCGAACAGCACCGCGAGTGCACTGTGCAGCACCTGGAATCGCGTGCATCGGTTCGCCGTGGCGAGTTCGTCGAGACGTGCGGTGAGTGCGGCATCGAATTCGCGGCAGACCGTGCCTGCCCGCAGTGACGCAGTCGGCGGGCGGGGGCGGTCGACGGGCAGTGGGAGTTGATCGGGCAATCCGGTGAGGGTGTCTTTCCAGTACCGAATCTGCTGTGTCAGTGGCGATTCCGAATCGTGCTCGGAGCCCAGACGCTCGTGCTGCCACAGGGTGTAGTCGGCGTACTGCACCTGAAGCGGGGTCCAGTCCGGTGCGGCGCCGGCCAACCGGGCCGTGTAGGCAGTCATCACATCGCGGGCAAGTGGGCCCATCGAGAAGCCGTCGGTGCTGATGTGGTGGATTACCAGCACCAGTACGTGTGTGTTTTCGGCGAGCCGGAACAGGAGTAGCCGCAGTGGCACCGCGGCGGTCACGTCGAATCCCGCACCGACACAGTCCATGATCGCGTCTGGCAGTTTCGCATCCGTGACAGTGATCGGATCGAGTTCCGGGACAACAGAATCCGTTGGCAAAATCACCTGATATCCGACACCGTCACGGGCCGGATAAACCGTGCGCAGCGATTCGTGCCGCTCGAGCACATCGCGCACGGCCGCCTCGAGTGCTGCCGGATCCAGCCTTCCGATGAGCCGCAGCACGATCGGCACGTTGTAAGCGCCGGAATCGGGATCGTATTGGTTGACGAACCACATCCGCTGCTGCGCGGGTGAAAGCGGAATTCGTGCCGGCCGTGGCCCCCGCCGAGGACCGGTGCGATCCATGGCAGCCGTGGTGCTCAGCCGCGCGGCGAGCGCGCGGACGGTCGGCGCTTCGAAGATCAGGCGGACGGGCACCGAAATCGCTAGGGCCGAGCCGAGCCGCGCGGCGACTCGGATTGCCGAGAGCGAATCACCGCCGAGTGCGAAGAAGTCGTCGGCCGCACCCACCTTTTCACGGTCGAGCACCCTAGCGAAGACATCGGCGACCAGGCGCTCCCGCCCGACCGGTTCGACGTATTCGGCCACCGCCAGTTCGGGTTCGGGTAATGCGCGCCGATCAACCTTGCCGTTTGCGGTCAGCGGCAGCTCGGTCAGTACGGTGATCGTCGCGGGCACCAGATGTCTCGGCAGCCGCTGCGACAGGTAGCCCCGCAACTCGTTCGCTTTCAGGACCGCATTTTCGGTCGGCACCACATAGCTGGCCAGCACATGAGTTCCGGCCGGCCCCTGGCGCGGCACGGTGATCGTCATCTCGACACCGTGACACTTGCGCAGCACCGCATCGACTTCACCCGGTTCGACTCTGATGCCGTGCAACTTCACCTGGAAGTCATTGCGCCTCACGTACTCCAGTCGCCGCCGGGACATACGGCGAACCAGATCACCGGTGCGGTACATCCGCTCCCCCGGCGTTCCGAACGGGTTCGCCACGAACCGCGCCGCCGTCAGACCCGGCTGCCCGACATAGCCACGGGCAAGTCCGGATCCCATGACATACAGCTCGCCGGTCGCACTGATCGGTACCGGACGCAACCACGAATCCAATACGGCCAGACCGGTTCCCGGCAACGGTGCTCCGAGATCCGCGGGTTCTCCCGGACGCAGTGGGCCACTGAACGTCGCTGCCACCGAGGCTTCGGCGGGGCCATAGGAATTCAGCAGCGCCCGGCCCTCGGCGAGGCGCGCGATCAGCTCCGGCGGGCACGCCTCGCTGCCGGAAACCAGCACTCGCACGCCCGCCAATGCGGTCGCGGGCACCGTGGCCAGCACGGCGGGAGTCGAGGTCAAGTGGGTCGCACCGGATTCGGTGATAGCCGCGCACAGCTCGGCACCGGCATTCGCCTCCGGCGGCGCGATGAGCAGAGTCGCACCGGTTTCGAAGGCGGACAACCACACCAGAATGGCCGCATCGAAACTCGGATTCAGACAGTGCAATACGCGATCACCCGGCCCGGCTCCGATGGCGGCCGCAGTACCGCGCACGAGACCGCTCAGACCGGCATGGGTGACGACTACGCCCTTCGGTGTTCCGGTCGAGCCGGAGGTGTACACGATGTAAGCCGGGTGCGCGGCAAGCAGTGGCATGCGTCGATCCGCGGCTGGCAGCGCCGCCGTAGTCGCCTTCGCAGCGTCCAGCACCTGCCACGGCACCTCGTCCGGCAGTTGATCCCGCACCGTCGCGACAGTCACCCCGAATAACGCACCGCAGTCGACGGCGATATCGATGATCCGCTGCGCGGGCTGAGCCGGATCGACCGGCACAAAGGCGGCCCCGGACTTCGCGATCGCCCACACCGCGACCATCCCCTCAGGCGATCGCGGCAGTGCGAGCAGTACAGCCGTTTCCGGTTCCGCACCGGCCTCGATCAACATTCTGGCGAGCCGATTCGACTGCTCGTCGAGTTCGCGGTAAGTCAATTCCGTTGGACCGCAACGGATTGCGACCCCGTCCGGATGGATGCCGCCCGCCAGGATCTCGGGGAGCAACCGTAGTGGCTGTGGACGTGCGCGCAGCACCTCCCCGGGGTCGGCTCCGTTTACGCCCATGACCGGCTGGTTCGGATCCTCGCCGAGCCGCGCGAGAATGCGGGCCAGCCGGTCCGCCAGCGTTTCCGCCTCGGTGGTGTCGAAGTACTGGGCCGAGTAGCTCATGGCCAGACGTAGACCGCTTCTGCCGTGCGCGGCCAGTGCGAGTGGATAGTGCGTACCGTCGTAGGCACGGAATCCGCTGACTCGCAATGCCGCCCGCTCGGCCGCCGCCATGAGCGCCGCAGCATCCATCGGATACGACTCGAACACGAGCGTGGTGTCGAAAAGTGGCACGATACCGGCCGCCGCCTGAATATCGGTAAGCCCTGAAGTGTGATGCTCGAGCAAGCGCGCCTGCTCACGATGTACGCGTCCGAGCAGGTCCGCCACCGACTCGGCCGGTTCGAGGGTGATCCGCACCGGAATGGTGTTCACCAGCATGCCGACAATGCGTTCGGCACCGGGCAATTCGGGCGGACGGCCCGATACGATGGAGCCGAATACGATGTCGTGTTCCCCCGTCAGCTCCGCCAGCAACAATGCCCACGCGACCTGCACAATCGTATTGAGGGTGACACCGTGCTCAGCGGTAATCCCCTGGAGTGCGGCTACATTCGGTTGCCCCAAAGGGACATCGATGGTCCGAACGAGTTTCGACACTTGCACGTCCGCGGACCGGCTCGCGCCGCCGTCGGCCATAGCCGGAGGCCGCCCGGCGGTCACCAAGGTCGGACCTGGTAGATCGGCCAACGCGGCCGACCATGCGGCTCGGGCGGCAGTGTGGTCTCGATCCGCCAGCCACTCCAGATAGCGCCGATACGAGACAGCCGGGGCGAATCCCGCACTGTCACCGTCGGTTTCGTACAGCATGAGCAGCTCGCCGAAGAGCAGCGGCATGGACCAGCCGTCGAGGATCAGGTGATGGTTCGTGATCACCAACCGGACATCGCGCTCACCGCAACGCACGCAGCCGAAGCGCAGCAGTGGTGGCCGATCGGGGGCAAAGGGAGTCGCGAGTTCCGCGTCGGCGAGGCGGTCGCATTCCGTCGCGTCCGCTTCGATGTAGCTCCATGGCACGGTTACCTGTTCGAGTACCAGCTGAACCGTCGCATCGTCGCCGGGCAGGAAGGCCGTGCGCAGTACCTGGTGTCGCTCGACGAGCGCGCAGGCAGCCCGCTCCAGCCGTGCGACATCCACCTCGCCGTCGAATTGGATTACCGCCTGCACCGAGTACCCGTCTGGGCGTCCGGCGGCCAGCTGGGTGTGGAACAACAGACCTTGCTGCAGTGGCGCGAGCGGCCAGACATCCTCGAATGCTGGATACCGCGACTCCCATTCGTCGATCTGCTGTTGCGTCGGTGATACCAGCGGCAGATCCGACGGAGTGAAACCACCCGTATCCGGTGCACGCAGTAGTTCGGCAAGCGAGGTAAGTTCCGATGTCCACTGCTGCGCGACATCTTCCAGATCCGGCGCCGAAGACCTGGAATGCCAGACCGCCTGCAGGACAGGGCCCTCAGCGGTCTCCAGAACCAAGGCATCGATCGTGATATCCCCTGCCGCAGGCAAGTCCGGGCCGCCTGCCAACGACGTCACAACCGAATCCGGCAGCCACGGCTCACCCGCATCGACAGCAGGCACCTGCCCGAGGTAGTTGAACCCGATCCGCGGTCGCACGGACGACAACCGCTCGCGCCCAATCGGATTCAGATACCGCAACAACCCGAACCCGGACCCGCCCCGGGGCACCGCGCGCACTTGTTCCTTCACGGCCTTCAATGCCTTCACCGGATCGGCCGACCCGACATCCAACCGCACCGGGAACTGACTGGTGAACCACCCGACCGTGCGGGAAAGGTCCGCTCCCGGCACCAATCCCTCATCCCGCCCATGCCGCTCGACATTCACCAGCACCGGGCTTCGGTCCCCGCGCCGCCGCGTGACCGCGCACGCCAAGGCACTCAACAGCGCCTCCTCCACCCCACACCGCAACGCCACCGGCAAACGCTCGAGCACTGTCTTCGTCACCTCGGCGGGCAGCCGAACCTCGATCCGCTCACGGACTCGCCGCGTTTCGTCAGCCAGGCTCTCCGGCTCCGTGTCGAGGACATCCGGCACATCGACCGCACCGCCGCAATAACCGCGCTCCCCCGGCGAGAGCGCAGCCTCGCGAAGACGTCGCAGCGGCGGATCCGGTGTGGCGAGGACCTCGGACCAGTAATCCAGCTCCTCGACCACCGAATCATCGGCGGCGGCCACGGCCAAAGCGTGCGCCCACGTTCGCATGGACGTGCCGACCGGCGGCAGTACCGGCTCATCTCCCGCCGCGATCTGCGTCCATGCGGTGATCAAATCGGCGAGTACGATCCGCCAGGACACCGCGTCGATGACCAGGTGATGCGCCACGATGACGAGGTGACCGGCCCGCGTCGGCCCGGCAACGAGCCACACCATGGCCAGCATTCGGCCGCGGTCCGGATCGAGACGATCCGTCGCATCCGCGATAGCCCGAGCGGACGCGTCCGAAGAAGTCTCGGAATCGACGGCCAGCAGCGTGTCCGCGTCGACCTCCCCGACCGGGCGCACTTCGAGTTCCCCATCCACCAAGGCCGCACGCAAGATGTCGTGCCCATCAAGGATGGCTTGTATGGTGCGCACCAACGGGTTTCGCTCGATGCCGACGGGCAGGGTGAGCACCATCGACTGGGCGAAGCTGCGCGCATCGGTCGACTGTTCGAGCAGCCAGGAAACGATGGGCGTGCGCGGTATCCGGCCGATACCCGCACCCGGCAGTTCATGCAATATCGGGCGACCTGTGGGTGCCGCGACGAATCGGGCCAGATCGGCAGGTGTCGGATGCTCGAAAACAGCACGGGCCGCGAAGATCAGCCCTTCGGCGCGGGCCCTGGATACCAGCTGAATAGCCATGATCGAATCGCCGCCGAGTGCGAAGAAGGACGATTCCGCGTCAACGGTCCGCGTGCCGAGGATCTCCGCGAATATCGCGCACAGCGCGCGTTCGGTCTCCGTACCCGCGGCAAACACCGGTTCAGTCGCCATCGGCTCGGGTTGCGGCAGGGCGCGACGATCGATTTTGCCGTTGCCGGTCAACGGCAGCGCGTCGAGCACGGTAATAGATCCGGGTACCAGATGTCCGGGCAGTCGGTGCGCACAGAAGTCACGTATATCCGAAATATCCAGGTGCACAGGCGGTTCCCTGTGGTCGACCGGAACCACATACGACGCCAACATCGATCCGCCCGCAGCAGTGCGCCGCAGTACCGTCACCGCGATCTCGACACCTGGATGCATGTCGAGCACGGCATCGACTTCACCCGGCTCGACCCGCATTCCGCGCAGCTTGACCTGAAAATCCGTGCGGCCCAGATATTCCAGTACCGGATCCGACGCCCCATCGTGCTCCGCATCGATCGGATGCTCCATCTGCCAGCAAACCAGATCACCGGTCCGATACATCCGAGATCCGCTCGGCCCGAAGGGGTTCGCCACGAAACGTTCGGCGGTTATGCCCATTCGTCCCGCGTAGCCCCTGGCAAGCCCGGACCCGAGGATGTACAGCTCCCCCGCAACCCCGATCGGCACCGGCCGCAACCAGCGATCCAGCACCAACAGCCCGACCCCTGGCACCGGACGCCCCAGCCCCGACGGCCGAGCCGGTGTCAACCGATCCGTGAAGGTGACCGCGACCGTAGTCTCGGTCGGCCCATAAGAATTCAGCAATGTCCGCCCGGATCCGAACCGGGCCACCAACTCCGGCGGGCAACTCTCGCCACCGGAAGACACCGCATGCACCCCGTCCAACGCATCGGTGGGCAGAGTCGCCAAAACCGCGGGGGTCGAAAACAACTGCGTCACGCCGAAGTCCTGGATCACCCGCGCCAATTCACTCCCCGCCGCCTGATCCCCCTCCGCGACAACCAAAGTCGCGCCCGTCGAGAATGCCAGCAGCATCTCCAGTAGCGACGCATCGAAACTCGGGTTCAAACAGTGCAATACCCGCGCCCATGGCCCCGAATAGAACGAATAGCGCTCCGCCGCAACCAATCCCGCCAAGCCGACATGCGTAACCACGACCCCTTTCGGCACGCCGGTCGAACCCGAAGTGAATACGACATAGGCCGCGTGCTCCGGCCGTACGACCCCACGCAGGTCCGAGCCCACTGCCGCATCGGCATCGGCATCGGCATCGGCATCGGCATCGGCATCGGCATCGGCATCGGCATCGGCATCGGCATCGGCATCGAGCACAATCCACGTCACATCGCCGGGCAGTCCCGGCACCAGATCCGACACCGTAATCCCCAGCCGTGCACCACATTCCGCCGCCATCCGCGCCACCCGCTCGCTCGGATTCCCGCCCCCGATCGGCACGAACGCCGCGCCCGATCGAGCCACACCCCAGAACGCCAGCACCGATTCGATCGATCGAGGCAGTGCGCTCAACAGCGGAATATCCGGTCCCGCACCGAGCCTGATCAGCTTGCGCGCCAGCGAATTCGAGAGTCGATCCAGTTCCGCATACGACAACGTCCGGTCACCACATACCACCGCGGGTGCGTCGCCCTCCGCGGCCCGCAACCCCGCCTCCAGCACCTCGGGCAGTACCCGCACCGCCGAAACCTTAGGCCCGTGTACCCCACGAAGCAGATGCCGCTCATCGTCGAGGAAGTATTCGAGCTCCCGGACCGGCGTATCCGGCTCCGCAGCGAGCATCGACTCGAACAGTCCGATGAATCGATAATGGTGCCGGGCCAGAGAATCCGCGTCGTACAACTGTGGATTGGCGGTGAAGTCGACGTGGATCGGACTGTTGGCGCCGTGCTGATACAGGTTGACGAACAGGTCCTCGATCGGCCCCGACGTCAGTACATGCAGCGCGGTTCGGACACCGGTGAAAACGACTTCCGTCGGGAACAACATGATGTTGAATACCGGCCCGACGAAACCCCGTCCCGGTACCGCGGCATCGGACTCGTCCGCATCGTGCCGGATTTCCTCATGCCGGTACCGCTGGTGCCGCAGTGCACCGGACACCTCGAGCCGCACCGCCGCGACGATATCGGCGACCGTGCTGTCCGCGGTGACCTCGATCCGCAACGGCACCACATTGGCCAGCATGCCGCCCGAACGCCGCAGCATCGCAGTGGTCCGCCCGGATACCGGCAGGCTCAGTACCACCTCCCGCTCACCGGTCATCCGCGCGTAATACAGCGCGAGCGCCGCGATCGCCAATGCCGCCGAACCGACACCGAAGCGCGCCTCGGCGGTTTCCATCCGCGCGATCGTCAGCTCCGGGAGCTCGATCCGATGCTGACGCCCCAGCGCATGTGTGGGTGCCACCGCATCCACCAGACTGCACCGCTGCGGCATGTCCGCCATCCGCTCGGACCAATACGCCGCATCGGTCGCGAATCGCGTCGACGAGCGATAGCGCATCTCGGATTCGTGCACCTCCCGCAGGCTCGCCGCCGTCGCGGGCGGCGGCTCGACACCTGCCAGCACTGAGTTGTACAACTCGGCGACCCGATACAGCCCGGTCACCGACCCGAAGCCGTCCACCACAATGTGATGGGCCCGCGAGTACATGAACACCCGGTCGGCACCGACCCGCAGCACCGCCGTTATCGCGAGCCGATCCCGCAGCAGATCGATCGGCGCCGCCACATCGGCGCGCATCCAACGCAGTGCCTCGGCATCCGGATCCGCCGCGGCGCGGAAGTCCAGATACCGGGCCTCGGTCTCGATCCGATGGTCGACCACTTGATATGGCCGACCATCCTTTTCGATCAACCGCAGTACGCCCGACTCGAACTCGTGCGCGGCCTGGCGGCCGACCCGGATCAGCAGGTCGAGATCGAGCGGCCCGGACATCTCGATGTATTGCGCCTCGTAGAGCGGCACATCGGGATCCAGCTGCTGGGCGTACCACATCCCCAGCTGCGCGGGCGAGAGCGGAAAAACCTGAGTTTCAGCGGCAAGCGATGGCCGTGCCGATGACAGGCCGTGCGACATGAGCAACCACCCGGATCAGTTACCGCGATGCCGTCCGACGGGCACCGGTTTACCGTTGGTCCGTGCGTGTGTCGCGTCGACCGTAACCTCCTCGGGCTCGATGTGATGCGCCTCGACATCGGTGACCAATGCGCGCAGTACCGCATCGCCGCCCTGGTCGGGCGGCATGGACAGCGGGATCCAATTCATCCCCGACTTCATCCCCGACCGCGGTCCGATTACGATCTTGGTCATATCCCCACCTCGTTATGTTTACAAAGTCGAGTATCCACCCTTTGCGGGCGACTTTAATAGGAAACGAGCCACCTGATTTATTGGTTCAACTTGCGTTCGAAATGGTGTTCGGAAACGCGTAACGCGCGCCCCTACGCGGGCGACATACTTACGAAGACCGTTCCCGGCGCGACCTCGTAGATCGAGGTTCGCAGTGTTAATTCGTGCCTTCTACCAGGCAAATCAGCATCGAATCTCTTCAAAGTACTTATATGCTGCACAATGTATCGAATTGCTCCGGTTAAGGACACGAATAAACAACCGATCGGCTTCGAAATTATTTCGCCGGACATTCGTGCCCCAAATAAATGGAGGGCATCCAGGGCGCAAAAAGACCGGGTGTTCACACCGCTCGATGCAGCGGCATAAACACCCGGCCGGTATGCGCTATCAGCCCCGCAGCAGTGCGCGCGACATGACGACGCGCTGAATCTGGTTGGTGCCCTCATAGATCTGAGTGATCTTGGCGTCACGCATCATTCGCTCCACCGGGAAGTCGGTGGTGTAGCCCGCGCCGCCGAAGAGCTGCACGGCGTTGGTGGTGACCTCCATGGCCACATCCGAGGCGAAGCACTTGGCGGCGGCGGAGATGAAGCCGAGGTTCTTCTCGCCGCGCTCGGCGCGGGCCGCGGAGGTGTAGACCATGAGGCGGGCGGCCTCGATCTTCATCGCCATATCGGCGAGCATGAACTGGGTGTTCTGGAAGTCGGCGATCGCGGTGCCGAACTGCTTGCGGTCCTTGGTGTAGGCGATCGCGGCGTCCAGTGCGCCCTGTGCGATGCCGACGGCCTGCGCGCCGATGGTCGGGCGGGTGTGGTCGAGGGTCTGCAGCGCGGTCTTGAAGCCGGTGCCCGGCGCGCCGACGATGCGGTCACCCGGCACCCGGCAGTTCTCGAAGTACAGCTCGGCGGTGGGCGATCCCTTGATGCCGAGCTTGTGCTCGAGCGGGCCGACCACGAAGCCCTCGTCATCCTTGTGCACCAGGAATGCGGAGATGCCATTGGCGCCCTTCTCCGCATCGGTCACCGCCATGACGGTGTACCAGGAAGACTTGCCGCCGTTGGTGATCCAGCACTTGGAGCCGTTGATGATCCAGTCGTCGCCATCCTGCTTGGCGCGGGTGCGCATGCCTGCGGCGTCGGAGCCTGCCTCACGCTCGGACAGCGCGTAGGAGGCCATCTCGCCGTTGACGATATCCGGCAGCACCTTCTGCTTGAGTTCCTCGGAACCGTTGAGGATCAGGCCCATGGTGCCGAGCTTGTTTACCGCGGGGATCAGCGAGGACGAACCACAGACGCGGGCGACCTCTTCGATCACGATGCAGGTGGCGACCGAGTCCGCGCCCTGGCCGCCGTAGGCCTCGGGCACGTGCACCGCGTTGAAGCCCGCGGCGTTCAGCGCGGTGAGCGCCTCCTCCGGGAAGCGGGCGTTGCCGTCGACGTCCTTGGCGTACGGAGCGATTTCCTTCTCCGCCAGTCCGCGGATGGCCGCACGCAGTTCGTCGTGGAAGTCCTCGAGCTGGAAAAGGTTGAAATCGGGGTTTCCCGCCATGGGACACACTCCTGGGTTTGTCGGTCGTGATTTTGCTGGATCGGAGTTCCAACGGTCGGCACTCAGTGCCACATCCCGATCGAGTATACGCCCAGAGAGCCGTGTCAAGTGCGGTTACATCGTGGCACTGAGTGTCAGGTACTGCATACTATGACTCCGGTCACAGACTATCGAGCTGCCGCGTCACCAGATCCGCGACCTGCCTCGGCGGCATATCCCTCGGGAACACCGCGACCACCATTTCCGCCGCCCCCGATCCACGCCCACGCGGTATCGCCGCCAACTCCTCACGCAGATCCGCCGCACCCGCGTCCGATTCACCGCGCACCATGCGACGCAGCAGGTAGTTGTGCGTGGCCGTCACCGCGGCCGTGAACTGCACCCGCGCCAGATCCGGCACCTCCGGCAGCCGCTCACGCAGATAGTCGGTGAACAACCGCTCGTATCGGAACACGGTCACGATCTCGCGCTCGCGCAGCGCGGGCACCTTGCGCACCACCCGATACCGCCGCTCGGCGATCTCGCGCCACTGGGTGAACCGCTCGAACACCTGCACCACCGCAGCGCAGACCGCCTCCCACGGATCCCCCTGCGCCGCCGCCAAGAACTCCGCCGCCCGCGCCAACTGCGACTCGTGATCGGCGAAGATCACATCCTCCTTCGACCGGAACTGCCGAAAGAACGTCCGCCGCGAAATCCCCGCTGCCTCCGCGATCTCATCCACGGTCGTCGCCTCATACCCCTGCTCGGCGAACAATCGCAGCGCCTGATCCACGACGGTCAGCCGAAACCTGGCCGCATCATCCCCATTACGCCCCCGAACGGTTTCCTCAATCGCCACCGCATCACCGTACTGACCCCGGCTCATGCGCGATCCGCATGGCCGAAAATCGACGCAAGGACTCAGCTGTGGCCGAGGAGTTTGCTGCGGAGCGCATCGTCCTTCTCCAGGACCATGGCTTCCAGGCCGGCCTGGAATTGCTCCATCCGGGCGCGCAGGGCTGGGTCGGCGGTGGCGAGGATGCGGGCGGCGAGCAAGCCGGCGTTGCGGGCACCGCCGATGGAGACGGTGGCCACCGGGACGCCCGCGGGCATCTGGACGATCGACAGCAGGGAGTCCATGCCGTCGAGATATTTGAGCGGGACGGGGACGCCGATGACCGGGAGCGGGGTGGCGGAAGCGACCATGCCGGGCAGGTGGGCGGCGCCGCCCGCGCCCGCGATGATGACCTTCAGGCCGCGGCCCGCCGCCTCGCGGGCGTAGTCGAGCATGCGCTGGGGTGTGCGGTGCGCCGAGACGACGCCGACCTCGAAGCGAATATCGAACTCCGCCAAGGCGATTGCGGCGGCCTCCATGGTCGGCCAGTCGGAGTCGCTGCCCATGATCAGGCCAACTTGCGCATTACTCACCGTGGGGATCCCATCCGTCGGTCCAAATCGCGTGCGACATCCAGTGCGCCGCGCGCTCGGCCTGCTCGCGCACCACGGCGACATCGTCGCCGAGCACGTTGATGTGCCCGATCTTGCGATCCGGGCGTTCACCCTTGCCGTACAGGTGCACCTTCGCCTGCGGCAGTCTGGCGAAGAGGTGGTGCAGCCGCTCGTCCATCGACATGGTCGGCGCCTCGGCCGCGCCGAGAATATTCGCCATCACCGTGACCGGCGCCAGCGGACTGGTGTCGCCGAGCGGATAGTCGAGCACCGCGCGCAGATGCTGTTCGAACTGGCCGGTGCACGCGCCGTCCATGCCCCAGTGGCCGGAGTTGTGCGGGCGCATGGCCAGTTCGTTGATCAGGATGGCGCCGTCATTGGTTTCGAAGAGTTCGACGGCCATCGCACCGACCACACCGAGTTCCCTGGCCAGGTTCAGCGCGAGTGTCTCGGCCTGCGCGGCCAATTCGTCACTCAGGTCCGGTGCGGGTGCGATCACCACGGCGCACTGGCCGTTGCGCTGCACCGTCTCCACCACCGGCCAGGTCGCCGCCTGACCGAACGGCGAACGCGCCACCATCGCCGACAGTTCGCGCTTCAGATCCACCTTGGCCTCGGCGAGGAGTTGCACACCATGCGCGAGCTGATCGGAAACGATCGTCTCGGCCTCGCTCGATGACTCCGGCATCCAGACACCGCGCCCGTCGTAGCCGCCGCGGACTGCCTTCAGCACGATCCGCCAGTCGTGCTCGTCACCGAATCGCACCGCGTCGGCCGTCGAAGTAACGGGCACGAAGGCGGGCACGGGCAACCCGAGCTCGGACAGCTTGGTCCGCATGGCCAGCTTGTCCTGCGCGAAGACCAGCGCGTGCGGCGGCGGCTGCACATTCACGCCCTCGGCGACCAGCGCCTCCAGATGTTCGGTCGGCACATGCTCGTGATCGAAGGTAAGCGCGTGCGAACCGACGGCGGCCTTACGCAGCGCGGTCAGATCGGTGTGGCTGCCCAGTACGACCTCGGGGCTCACCTGTGCGGCCGGGTCATTCGGATTCTCCGCCAGCACCCGCAGCCGCTGACCGAGCGCGATAGCGGCCTGGTGCGTCATGCGCGCGAGCTGGCCACCACCGATCATGGTGACGGTGGGCATAGCGGCAGGATCGAATGAACGGCTGGGTGTCACGTCGTGCAATCTTGTCATGTCCGAGTGCCATGATCCCTACCGGTACACTCGGGCCTTGTGCCTTTCGTCGACGACGTGGTCAACGTCCTCCCCAAGCCCCTGCGGGAGATCGCCTACCGCCACCACGAACTGATCAAATTCGCCATCGTCGGCGCGACCACCTTCATCATCGACTCGGGCATCTTCTATGTGCTCAAGTGGACCGTCCTGGAGACCAAGCCGGTCACCGCGAAGATCATCTCCGGCGTGATCGCGGTCATCTGCTCCTACATCCTCAACCGCGAGTGGTCGTTCAAGAACCGCGGCGGGCGCGAGAAGCACCACGAGGCGCTGCTGTTCTTCGGCGTCAGCGGCGTCGGTGTCGTGCTGAGCTTCATCCCGCTGTGGATCTCCAGCTACGTCTTCGACCTACGCCAGCCCGATGTGAGCTTCACCGTCGAGAACATCGCGGACTTCGTCAGCGCCTTCATCATCGGCAACCTGCTGCAGATGGCGTTCCGCTTCTGGTCGATGCGCCGCTGGGTGTTCCCGGACGAGATCAGCGAGCTCGTCGAGGAAATCGAGGAACTGCTCGAGGAAGAGCAGCTCGGCCACAGCTAGCGCGGCTCGGGCGCCTGCGCGCCGTTGGGTGTGCGTTGCGACGCGCTGGATCCGAGGAACATCGCGAACAGCGCGGGACGGCGGCGCTGCAATTCCAAGCGTCCACCATCGGCCTCGATGAGCGCCCTCGCGAGGGCGAGTCCGACACCGGTCGAGCCGCCGGCGGAGAAACCGCGGTCGAAGATGTGCGGTGCGAGTTCGTCACGGACGCCGTCGCCCTCGTCGGCGACCTCGACCACCACCAAGGGCTCGCGTTCGCTGACGGTGCGCACGGTGCGCACCGATACCGTGCAGGTGCCGCCGCCGTGCATCAGCGCATTGTCGACCAGCACGGCGAGTGCTTCGCGCAGCCGGGAACCGGTGATCGGGGCGCGCAGCGATTCATCGCCGATCAGCCGCAGGATCCGGCCCGCCTCGGTGAACGGATGCGACCATTCCTCGACAACACCGCGCAGTTCGTCCATTACCGGCACCGGATCGCGATCGGCGGCGTCCTCGTCGCGTGAGGCCCGGACCAGATCGTCGATCGCATCGGTCAGCCGGTCGACCTGCGCCATTGCTTCCTCGGCCTCGTGCACGACGGCCGGATCGGAATGCGCGGACAACTCGTCCAGCCGCAATCGCACCGCGGTCAGGCGACTGCGCAGCTGATGCGAAACGTCCGCGACCAGGGCGTGCTCACGCTGCAGTCGCCCGGCGATCTCGACGGTCGCCGAATCGAGCACATCGGAAACCCGGTCCAGTTCGGAAATCCCGTGCCGCCGCGGATCCGGCCGGAAGTCCCCCATCGCCAGCCGGGCGGCGCGGGCCGCCACGTCGCGGAGCGGATCGGCGACCCGGCGCGCGGTGATCATCGCCACCGACACCGCCGCGCCCAGTGAGGCGAGCACCGCGAAGGCGACCACCGCGACGGCCTGGATCTGCCGCGTATGCATCGGCCCCGACGGCACCTCCAGGCGCAATGAACCCTTGGTGCCCATCGCCAGCGATTCCACCACCGGATCGTGGACCTGCTCCGCGCCGATATCGAGCCGGGACGCATTGTCCCGCGGCGCCGGATAGATGATGGTCAGCTTGCCGTCCTTGGGGATCAGCGGCCGCACCAGCCGGGTGTCGAGTTCGCCGAGCACCGCGCCGTCGCCGTGTTCCTGGGCGATGATCTCCGCGGCGATCCGCTCGAGCCGGCTCTCCAGATCGTTGCGGGTGATGTCCTCGACCCACAGCCACGCGGTGTAGATCAGCGGGACGCCGAGCACCACCGTGGTGATGGTCAGCACGGTGAGTATCGATCGCAGAATTCTGCGTCTCATATCAGTTGGGCCGCACCATCAGTCGGTGTTCAACCGGAAGCCGACACCGCGTACGGTGACGATGCGTCGCTCGGCCATCGGGCCCTCGTCACCGATCTTGCGGCGCAACCAGGACATGTGCATATCCAAGGTTTTCGAACCGCGCAGCTCGGCGTCGCCCCACACCTCGCGCAGGATCGTCTCGCGCGCCACCACTTGGCCCGCCCGATCGATCAAGACCTTGAGCAGTTCGTATTCCTTGTTGGCCAAACCGACTTCGACGCCGTTCACCAGTACCCGGCGCGCCGCGGGCTCCAGCCGGATACCGCCGACCTCGACCGCCTCGTCACCGATTCCGCTGCGCCGCAACAATGCTCGCACCCGGGCGAGCAATTCGGCCAACCGGAACGGTTTGCCGACGTAGTCGTCCGCGCCCGCGTCCAGCCCGACGACGAAGTCCACCTCATCGGTGCGCGCGGTGAGCATCAGCACGG
The DNA here is from genome assembly GCF_055584605.1 of Nocardia sp. NPDC102475. NCBI lineage: Bacteria > Bacillati > Actinomycetota > Actinomycetes > Mycobacteriales > Nocardiaceae > Nocardia > Nocardia sp. NPDC102475. The sequence goes on from NZ_JBVJLS010000013.1 coordinate 97,143, forward strand.
CCAGATCGGCACCGCGGGCGCGCACCTGCCTGCACACCTCGAGCCCGTCCATACCGGGCAGGCCGAGATCGAGGATGAGCAGATCATGATCGCCCTCCAACGCGCGTTCGAGCACCGCGGGCCCGAAGCGTTCCACGGTGACCGAATAGCCCTCGCGCCCAAGCGCACGCGACAGCGGTGCGGCGATGGCCTCATCGTCTTCGGCCAGCAGTACGGCGGTCATTGCCCCAGATTATCCCGGGATTCCTCGAACACCTGCCGGTACAGCAATGCGTGCACCTTCTGCACCTGCGGGATGTCGTCGTATTCGAGCGGTTCCTCCGAGGACGATCCGATGATCAGGGTGCCGGTGCCGAGCATCCGGTCGAACAGCCCGTGCCGGAACTGCACACTCGAAATCCGGCTCATCGGAATATCGATGCCGGTGTGGGTGATCACGCCCTGCCGGATGAGCACCCGGCGGTCGGTCACGATGAAGTGTGTCGACTGCCAGCTGATAATCCTTGCGACACAACGCCATACGATGATGCCGAGCCAGACGACCAGCACCACGATCAGCAATACCGAGCGGGTCGTGCCCTCGGTCTTGCGCCAGATCAACCCCCCGGCGAATCCGGCCAGCGCCGTCGCGATGATGAGTGTCACGATCGGCCAGAACAGCATTTTCCAATGCGGATGACGATGGAGTATCAACTGCTCGTCCGGGGCGAGCACCTCCTCCGGATAACCCATGCCGGAACCCTACCGCGAGAACACGCCGGAAAGCGTGGACAGCGACGCGCGCCGTGCTGCACAATCGGCACCTTGCGCCGTCGCCACCTCGAGAGGCTCTCGAGTAACCTCGAGATTCCGCACAGGATCGCTCCATAGCCTCGATCCGACGGCAGCCGCTCGACCCGGCTCTGCCGTTCGACTAGCTCTCGTTTTGTTCTGCTCAACGCTCTGCCTGTGAAAAGACAAGTCCGGCTTGACAAGACGTCGAAAACGATCGTGGAGGCGTGTGTGACCAAGGATCTGACCCAGCTGGAAATCTTGACCGAACTCGAACCGGTGGCCGAAGAGAATCTGAACCGCCACCTGTCGATGGCCAAGGACTGGCACCCGCACGACTACGTCCCGTGGGACGAAGGTCGCAACTTCGCCGCGATGGGCGGCCAGGACTGGGAGCCGGAACAGTCCAAGCTGAACGAGGTCGCCAAGGCCGCGATGATCACCAACCTGCTCACCGAGGACAATCTGCCCTCCTACCACCGCGAGATCTCGGAGAACTTCTCCTCGCACGGCGCGTGGGGCACCTGGGTCGGGCGCTGGACCGCCGAGGAGAACCGGCACGGCATCGTCATGCGCGACTACCTGGTCGTCACCCGCGGCGTCGACCCGGTCGCGCTCGAGCAGGCTCGCATGATCCACATGACCCGCGGCGTGCATTCGCCCGACGCCTGGAGCGGATTCCTGGTGAATGTCGCATATGTGACCTTCCAGGAGCTGGCCACCCGGGTCAGCCACCGCAATACCGGCCGGGTCTGCAACGACCCCATCGCCGATCGCATGCTGCGGCGCGTCGCCGCCGACGAGAACCTGCACATGATCTTCTACCGCAACCTCTGCGCCGCGGGCCTGGATCTGGTGCCCGACCAGGCCATGGCGGCGATCACCAAGATCCTCACCAACTTCGTCATGCCCGGCTACGGCATGCCCGACTTCCGCCGCAACGGCGTGCTGATGGCCAAGCACGGCATCTACGATCTGCGCCAGCACCTCGAAGAGGTGGTGCAGCCGGTGCTGAAGAAGTGGAATGTCTTCGACCGCACCGACTTCGGACCGCGCGGCGAACGGGCGCGCCAGGAACTCGGCGAGTTCCTGGCGAAGCTGGAGAAGGATGTACTCAAGTTCGAGGAACAGCGCGACCGCCTGCTCGCCCGCGAGGCGGCGCGCGGCATCATGCAACCGGTCTGATCCCCTGACGCCGGAATCCCTTGTCGGGTGCCCCGCAAGGGATTCCAGGTCAGTAGTCGGCGCGCAGGTGGGTTACATCGGCGGCGGAAACGACGTGCTCGCCGATGCGCAGGCGGCCCGCGCTGTCGACATCGGTGGCGATGCCCTCGAGGGTCTGGCCGCCGGGCAGTTCGGCGCGCACGGGTGCGCCGAGGGTGGCGCAGCGGTCGCGGTAGACGCCGATCAGGTCGGTGGTGGCCCAACCGGCGTCCCGCCACGCGGTGAAGCGGCGGGCGAATTCGGTCAGCAGTGACCGCACGAGCTCAGTACGGTCGGTGACCTTCGCCCCCGCCAGCGTGAGCGAAGTGGCATGCGGCACCGGCAGTTCCGCCTCGGTGAGGCCGACGTTCAGGCCGATCCCGACGACAACGGCGGGCGCCCCACCACCGGAGGCGACTTCGGCCAGGATGCCCGCGACTTTGCGGCCATCGATCAGCACATCGTTGGGCCACTTCAGATTCGCGTCCACACCGGCGGTCGCGCGCAGTGCGTCCACCACGGCGACACCGGTGAGCAGCGGCAGCCAGCCGAGCGCGGCAGGCTCGATGCCGGGCAGCCGCACCAACACCGACATCGCTATCTGTGCGCGCGGCGGGCTGACCCAGCTCCGAGCATGCCGACCCCGGCCCTGCTCTTGGGTTTCGGCGAGCAGTACCGCGCGATCGGCGTCGAGCTCTCCGGCCCGAGCGATCAGGTCCGCATTGGTGGACCCGGTCGACTCCACCACAGCGATGTGGGAGAAGAACGACAGCTCGGGCGACTCGGTGAGACTGCGCCGCAACTGCTCTGCATCCAACGGTGGCCTGTGCACACCGGCAGGCTATCCGACGAGGTCGTACTCGCGAATCGGTACCGCGACGGACATGCCGTCATCGGATTCCGCTTCGACCTCGGCCCACTCCTGCGGATCCACCACGGTCGGCTCGGTTTCCACGGTCTGCCAGCTGGCCCACGAGGTCGCCGCGGCATGCTCGGCGACTCTGCTGCTCCATCCCCACATGATTTGCTCCTCAGCTAGGTGTGCGTCGTCCTCCCAGGCACCTCACTGGCCCCCGTATCTCGAGCTGAAATGCGAACGTCCTCAGGGTATCCGGGCACCGCCGCGCCGCTCCACTGATTTTCCGGCCTCCACCACCGAGTTCGGTTCGGCAATCGACCAGGAAGTTTGCCGCCATTCGCATGTTGGAACATGATCTAGCTGCGGTTTTCTACTGACCGGTAAGCGACACTCGGTTACCGAGAGGCACTGGCACTGGTTACACTCCGGAGCCATGACGAGTGTCCAGCACCAGCCCGCATCGGAATCGGCGGGCGCCCCCGATATCCACACCACCGCTGGGAAGCTGGCTGATCTGCGGAATCGGCTGGAAGAGGCCAAGCACCCCATGGGTGAAGCCGCGGTCGACAAGGTGCACGCCAAGGGCAAGATGACCGCCCGTGAGCGCATCCTCGCACTGCTGGACGAGGGCTCCTTCGTGGAACTGGACGCGCTGGCCCGCCACCGCAGCGTGAATTTCGGCCTGGAGAACAACCGGCCGCTCGGCGACGGCGTGGTGACCGGCTACGGCACCATCGACGGCCGCGACGTCTGCATCTTCAGCCAGGACGTCACCGTCTTCGGCGGCAGCCTCGGCGAGGTCTACGGCGAGAAGATCGTCAAGGTGATGGATCTGGCGCTCAAGACCGGCCGCCCCCTGATCGGCATCAACGAGGGCGCGGGCGCACGCATCCAGGAGGGCGTCGTCTCACTCGGCCTCTACGGCGAGATCTTCCACCGCAATATCCAGGCTTCGGGCGTGATCCCGCAAATCTCGCTGATCATGGGTCCGGCCGCCGGTGGGCACGTCTATTCGCCCGCGCTGACCGACTTCGTCGTCATGGTCGACGGCACCAGCCAGATGTTCGTCACCGGACCGGATGTCATCAAGACGGTCACCGGTGAGGACGTCACCATGGAGGACCTCGGCGGCGCGCACACCCACATGACGAAATCGGGTGTCGCGCACTATGTCGCCTCCGGCGAGCAGGACGCGCTGGACTACGTCAAGGATCTGCTGAGCTACCTGCCGAGCAACAACCGCGCCGAAGCCCCGCGCTTCCCGGCCACCGACCCGATCACCGGCGCCATCGAGGATTCGCTCACCGACGAGGACCTCGAGCTGGACACGATCATCCCGGATTCGCCGAACCAGCCCTATGACATGCACGAGGTCATCCGTCGCCTGCTCGACGACGACGAATTCCTCGAGGTGCAGGCCGAGCGCGCGATGAACATCATCGTCGGCTTCGGCCGGATCGACGGCCGCAGCGTCGGCATCGTCGCCAACCAGCCGACCCAGTTCGCGGGCTGCCTCGATATCGACGCCTCGGAGAAGGCCGCGCGCTTCGTGCGCACCTGCGACGCCTTCAATATCCCGATCATCACCCTGGTCGATGTTCCCGGCTTCCTGCCGGGCACCGGCCAGGAATACAACGGCATCATCCGGCGCGGCGCGAAGCTGCTCTACGCCTACGGCGAGGCCACTGTGGGCAAAATCACGATCATCACTCGTAAGGCTTACGGTGGCGCCTACGACGTCATGGGTTCCAAGCACATGGGCGCCGATGTGAACCTCGCGTGGCCGAGTGCTCAGATCGCGGTGATGGGCGCCTCGGGCGCCGTCGGCTTCGTCTACCGCAAGCAGCTGCAAGAGGCCGCGAAGAGCGGAAACGATGTCGATGCGCTGCGCCTGGAGCTGCAGAACGAGTACGAGGACACCCTCGTGAACCCCTACGTGGCCGCCGAGCGCGGGTACGTCGACGCGGTCATCCCGCCCTCGCACACCCGCGGCCAGATCGTCTCGGCGCTGCGTTTGCTCGAGCGCAAGATGGTCACCCTGCCGCCGAAGAAGCACGGCAACATTCCGCTGTGATCAAGCGATAACCTCGATGGGCCGCGCACACTGGTTGCAGAGACGCAATGAGTCGATTCGAGGATGATGATCGCTTGATCCATATGTCTTCGAGTTGGGCATGGGCTCGATCGAAATAGAGAGAGGATCTGGCACTGTGACGACCGTGGCAGATGAAGATGTGTTGACCGCCGTCGAACTGGATCTCACAGTCGACCCGATCGCGGATGCGGTCGAGGCGGCCGCACCAGCGGCAGCACCGGCCCCAGTGGTGGCCGAGCAGCCGTTCATCCGAGTCATCAAGGGTGCGCCGTCCGATGAGGATGTCGCGGCGCTGGTATGTGTGCTGTCGGCGGCCGCGAACGGCGCCGCGAGTAGCGGACCGGTCGGTCCGTCTGACTCCTGGGGTCGCCCGACCCTGATGCACCGCGGCACCTCGCCGTTCTCTCCGTACTCTTTCCCGCAACTGTCACACCTGCGCGACTGATCGGATGACGAGACTCGTTCTCGCCTCCGCATCGCCCGCCCGCCGCGCGGTACTGCGCTCGGCGGGCATCGAACCCGTCGTCCGGATCTCCGATGTCGACGAGGACGCCGTTGCCGCGGCACTGCCGCCCGGCACAGCGCCCGAAGTCGTCGTGGTAGAGCTCGCACGAGCCAAGGCACAGTCGGTGGCCGCCACGATTCCGGAATTCGCTGCGGATTGCGTTGTGGTCGGCTGTGATTCAATGCTGCTCGTCGACGGCGAACTCCAGGGCAAGCCGCATACGCCCGAGGTCGCACGGGCCCGCTGGGCCGAAATGGCCGGGCGCAGTGCGGATCTCATTACCGGCCACTGTGTCCTGCGCATGCGCGACGGCGAAATCGTCGCCGAATCCGTCGACTGCAGTTCCACCACAGTGCATTTCGCCAAGCCCGAACCCGAGGAGCTGGACGCCTATATCGCGACCGGCGAGCCCTTGCAGGTCGCCGGTGCATTCACACTCGATGGCATGGGCGGTTGGTTCGTCGATCGCATCGATGGCGACCCGTCGAGCGTTATCGGGATCGGACTACCACTGCTGCGCCGACTGCTTGGCGACATTGGGGTCGGAATTGCGCAGCTGTGGCGCCACTCGCCCAGCTGACGGCGGCGCGATCCGCGCCTCCGCCCCGGCTTCCGCGCCGATCGGCACCGGTGTCGCGTCGCGCTCCGGCTCCCGCCGTGCCATGAGTTCCAATCGAGCCACGCAGAGCTCCGGCTCGACGAACGGTTGCAGCCGGACATTCACCTCACCGCGCACGCCGTTCCGGTCGAGCACCTCTTTGATCAAGCCCAGGTGCACGCCGCACACCACCTCGGAATGGGTGCGCGCGAGTTCGCGCAGCGGGCAGGCGGTGAGCCGGATCAGGACCTGCTGATCGGTTTCGGCGGCCGCGTCACGCTCCGGCGCGAAACCCAGTTCGGACATCAGCGTCATGGTGACGTCCTTGGCGTCCTCCAGCGATTCGACCGCATGGTCGCCCGCGTCGAGTTTGGCGCCCCAGGCACGTCCGGCGGCAATGGCCGCCTCGGAGCGACGCCGTGGATCGGGGCCGAGCTGATCGGCCAGGACCTGGGCCAGGTCCTGATAACCAACCGATCGCTGCACCGCGCTGTAGCCGATGCGCGGGCGCCCACGGCCGCGCGGTGGTTGTTGGAACTGCCGCACCAGCGATTCCCTGGTAAGCACATCCAGATGGAACCGAACAGTGGTGACGTGCTGTCCGGTGATTCTGGCCAGTTCTTGGGCGTCGAGAGGTTCGCTGGCGCCACGTAGGATCGCGAGCAGTCGACGCCTCGGCCAAGAATCGGACATAGCTCACCCCTCCTCCCGGGAGACTTTATCGGATGAGGGTGCGATTTATTCGCCCATTCAGCCGATTTGTGATCTGAAACGAGTTTCACTAACGCCTCACACCTAACATCGGCGTGAGACCCGGACCGCTGTAACCACCCGTCTACCTCGTGTGAAGGACCCATATCGTGCCCGTTGCCCCGGACTCTCATCCAGCCTTCGGTTCGTACGCACATCCTCACCGACTAGTAACCACAGAGTGGCTGTCGGCAAACATCGGCACGCCGGGACTGAAGATCATCGAGTCCAACGAAGACATCCTGCTCTATGACATCGGCCACGTTCCAGGCGCCACCAAGGTCGATTGGCGGGGCGACCTCAACGATCCGGTTACGCGTGACTATATCGACGGTGCGCGGTTCACCGAGTTGATGCGCGCCAAGGGAATCGAGCGCGACGATACCGTGGTGATCTACGGCGATCGCGGCAACGCGCAGGCCGCGCACACGTTCTGGGTCTTCACCCTGTTCGGGCATCCGGATGTGCGACTGCTCGACGGCGGACGGGACGCGTGGATCTCCGAGGTGCGCGACACCACCTTCGACCCGCCCTACCTGCCGCGCAGCGAATATCCGGCGGTCGGGCGCGATGACAGTTCGGTGCGGGCGTTCCGCGAGGATGTGCTCGCCCACCTCGGCAAGCCGCTGATCGACGTGCGCTCCCCCGAGGAGTACTCCGGTGAGCTGATTCAGCCGCCGGCCAATCCCGAGGACGCGGCGCTGCGCGGCGGACATATTCCGACCGCGACCAACATTCCGTGGACCGAGGCCTTCCACAGCGACGGGCGCTTCCGTTCCCGCGCCGAATTGGACGATATCTATGGCGCGCTGGCGGTCGCGGACGATCTGGTCGTCTACAGCCGGGTCGGCGAGCGGTCCAGCCACACCTGGTTCGTGCTGACCTATCTGCTCGGGTTCGAAAGCGTGCGCAATTACGACGGGTCCTGGACCGAATGGGGCAACTCGGTTCGCATGCCGATTGCCAAGGGGTATGAACCGGGTGACGCACCGACGGCCGGTACCCGCAAGGCGCGCGCCCGATAGCCGTGATCTGGGCGCATCACAACCGAAGGCCCATTGTGATGTGTGACCTACTGCGGAGTAGGGCTATCCGAGTGCGGCGGTTGTTGGCAGACTGCCTACACTCGCCCGAGACGGAAGTATGTCGACCACGGGGCGACCAAGAAGATTGCTAACAGGAGGCTCAGTGCCCAGCCATGCCAGCGCGCGGATATCGAAGGTACTCGTAGCTAACCGAGGCGAGATCGCCGTTCGCGTGATCCGGGCGGCTAAGGATGCCGGTATCGGCAGCGTCGCGGTGTACGCGGAGCCGGATGCCGATGCCCCCTTCGTGAAACTCGCCGACGAGGCGTTCGCCCTCGGCGGGCAGACCTCGGCCGAGTCGTACCTCGTCTTCGACAAGATCCTCGACGCCGCGGCCAAGTCCGGCGCCGACGCCATCCACCCCGGCTACGGATTCCTTTCCGAGAACGCCGACTTCGCCCAGGCTGTCATCGACGCCGGGCTGATCTGGATCGGCCCCTCCCCGCAGTCCATCCGCGACCTCGGTGACAAGGTCACCGCGCGTCACATCGCCGAGCGCGCGAAGGCACCGATGGCGGCGGGCACCAAGGATCCGGTCAAGAACGCGGCCGAGGTGGTGGAGTTCGCCAAGGAGTACGGCGTGCCGGTCGCGATCAAGGCCGCCTTCGGTGGTGGCGGTCGCGGTATGAAGGTCGCGCACACCATCGAGGAGATTCCGGAGCTGTTCGACTCCGCCGTCCGCGAGGCCACCGCGGCGTTCGGTCGCGGTGAATGCTTCGTCGAGCAGTACCTGGACAAGGCCCGCCACGTCGAGGCGCAGGTCATCGCCGACAAGCACGGCAATGTCGTCGTCGCCGGTACCCGCGACTGCTCGCTGCAGCGCCGGTTCCAGAAGCTGGTCGAGGAGGCGCCCGCGCCGTTCCTGACCGATGATCAGCGCGCGCGTATCCACGCCTCGGCCAAGGCCATCTGCAAGGAGGCCGGTTACTACGGTGCGGGCACCGTGGAGTACCTGGTGCAGGGCGACACCGTGTCGTTCCTCGAGGTCAACACCCGCCTGCAGGTCGAGCACCCGGTCACCGAGGAGACCGCCGGAATCGACCTGGTGCGTCAGCAGTTCCGCATCGCCGAGGGACATGAGCTGGCGATCAAAGAGGATCCGACGCCGCGCGGGCACGCCTTCGAGTTCCGGATCAACGGCGAGGACGCCGGCCGCGGCTTCCTGCCCGCGCCCGGTCCGGTGTCGGTGTACGAGGAGCCCAGCGGCCCCGGTGTACGCGTGGATTCCGGTGTGGTGCAAGGCAGTGTGATCGGCGGTCAGTTCGACTCGATGCTGGCCAAGCTGATCGTCACCGGCGAGAACCGGGAGCAGGCGCTGCAGCGGGCCCGGCGCGCGCTGGCCGAATTCCACGTCGAGGGGCTGGCGACGGTCATCCCGTTCCACCGCGCGATCGTCGAGGATCCGGCGTTCATCGGTGACGGCGAGAAGTTCGACGTCTACACCAAGTGGATCGAGAACGAGTGGGTCAACACCGTCGAGCCGTATACCCCGGCCGGTGCCGCCGCTGACGAGGACGAGGATCTGCCGCGGCAGAAGGTCGTCGTCGAGGTCGGTGGGCGTCGGGTCGAGGTGTCGCTGCCGGGCAACTTCACCGTCGGCGCCGGTGCCGCGGGTGCGGGCAGCAATGGCGCCGGGGTGATCCGCAAGAAGCCCAAGCCGCGCAAGCGTGGCGGCGCCGGTGGCGGCGCGGCCTCCGGTGACGCGGTCACCGCGCCGATGCAGGGCACCGTGGTCAAGGTCGCGGTCGAAGAGGGCCAGTCGGTCGAGGCGGGCGATCTGATCGTGGTGCTCGAGGCCATGAAGATGGAGAATCCGGTCAACGCGCACAAGGCCGGTGTGGTCACCGGGCTGTCCGTGGAGGCGGGCGCGGCCATCACCCAGGGCACCGTGCTGGCAGAGATCAAGTAAACAGCTGGCGAAGACCGTCTCGGAGCGGGCGCTGGACAACGACGTCCGCGCCCGCTCTGTCGTATCGTGGATCGGTGACCAGCTCTGCCGTCGTGCCCACCGTCGCGGAGGTCATCCGCGGCCGACGTGAATCAGCCAGCCGCGCCGACGGATACCGCCTCGCCTTGGTCGTCGAGGGTGGTGGCAGCCGCGGCGTCTACTCCAGTGGGATGGTGCAGGCGCTCGAGGAGCTCGGGCTCGCCACGGTTTTCGATGCCGTATACGGCACTTCGGCAGGCGCGATCAACGCGGCCTGGTTCTTGTGCGGGCGGGCGCTGTCGGGCATGCGGGCCTGGACCGATCCGGTGATCATGCGGCGCGCGGTCGATCCGGCCCGGCTGCTGCGCGGGCGCCCCGCCTTCGATCTGGACTACCTGGTGAACGAGGTCTACGACGGCATCGAGCCGATGGATTTTCCGGCAATTCTGGCCAATAGCACCACCTTTCATCCGATCGGCACCGATATCCGCACCGGGCACGCGGTCGATCTGCGTCGGCACATCGTCGACAAGCCCACGCTGATGACCGCGCTGCGGGCCTCGGCGGGGCTGCCGATTCTCGCGGGTCCGCCGGTGGCGCTGGGCGGTGCCGAATACCTCGACGGCGGGCTGTCCGAAACGGTGCCGATCCGCACCGCGGTGCGCGACGGCGCGACGCACGCCTTGGTGCTGCGCACGCGACGCACCGATGAAAAACGCCCACCCGCGCCCCGGCTGCACCAGGTCGTCGGGGGTAGCTATCTGCGCGTCAGGGCACCGGGGGCATACCGCGCCTGGCTGCAGCGGCCCCATCAGCAGGCCGTCGAGGACAACTTCCTGGCGGGTCTCGGGGACGCGGCTCTGCAAATCCACCCGCCCGTCGGCTCCCCGGATGTGGACAGCGCCGCGCGCGATACCGCGCTGCTCTACGAGGCATTGACGATCGGACGGCAAGCCGTGCATGCGTCCCTGGCCGCGCTAGTTCAGCTCGACGGTGGCGCCGTTGGAGAGCATGAAGTCGTGTAGTTCGAGCCGACTCGGGGTGGCGTCCTGCGCGACATCGAAGACCAGCTGGGTGGTGGCCGATTGGCCGGGCTGGAGTTCGAACGAATAGCCGTAGCGGCGCTGGGTGGTCTGCCACATGGTCGCGATCGCGTTGTGGTCGACCTGGCGGCCCTGAGTGTCCACGAGACGTTGCCCGACGGGCAGGAACCACTTCGGCTCATCGGAGATATTGCGGACCGCGACCGTGACCACGGAGTAGGAACCGCTCGCACTCTGCAATCCGATCCGCGGGACACCGGAATCCACCGAGGTGACCACGAATTCGAACTTGCCGTCGCGCACCGGGCTGTTCAAACCCGCGGATACCGGCGCCGGCGGCTCGGCTGATTGCGCGGTATCGCCGTCGCGTACCGCAACCGATGGATCGGCCGTGCGCGTACCGCCGCCGCTGCCGGTATTGCCGAAGGCGATCAGCGCGGCACAGCCCGCAGCCAGCATGAACGGGGTCAGGAACATGACGACGAGTGCACCGACCAGCCTGGACAGGAAGGACTTACGGCGCCGACGCTGATACTTGCGTGGCGGGGGCGCGATCCATGGGCGGCGCTGTGAGACCGACCAGCGAGGGGCAAGCGGAGCCCGCTTCGGTTGTGGTGCAGCTCGTTTGGCTGGAGTTGGCGGGCGGATGACCGGCGGTTGGACCGCGGCACGATTCGGTGACCACGATGAGTGCGGAGGTGCGGCAGGTCCCGCTGGTGGCGGCGCCAATCGGGTTGCTACCAGTGTCGGCGTCGGGCCGGGCTCGGGCAGGACCTTGGTGGGATTGAGCGTCTTCGGCGACTCGAGCGGTGGCGCCGGGGATTCTGCCGCTGGAGTCGGCGCGGGTGCCTCGACCAGTGTCGGCGCGGGCGTGTGTGCCCGTGTCGGCGGATACGTCTCCACTCGGGTCGGCGGGTGCGCCTCCACCTGCGGCGGCGGTTGCGACTTCACTCGCGGCGGTGTCGGCTGCTCATCCGCTACAAGCCGTCGCGTCTCAGGTAACGGCGTGGCCGACGGCGCATCCGGAAGTGGCGGTTGCGGTGGCGCCGTCCGCGATAGCGGCGCCTGCGTCTGCGCGCGCGTTGGCGGGTGCGTCTCCACCCGCGTGGGTGTCGGCTGAACATCTGCTGTCAGCCGTCGCGGCTGCGGTGCCTCTGCCGACTGCGGCGTACGCGACTGCGACGGCGCATCCGGGAGCGCAGGCTGCGATGAAGCCGATTGCGACGCGTGCGGCCGCGGTACGTCCAGGCCCGGAGGCTGCGCGGAGGGCACAGCTGGTGGCCGGGCTGATGGAGTCGGCAACTTGGGTCTCGAACGCTGATCCGAGGCGGGCGTCGATGAATGCGGTGCGGGGTGTGGGAGGCGCGCGAAGGCGGTGGCTGTGTAGGCGGCGGCGGCGAATTCGCGGGCGGTGGGATAGCGGTGGGTCTGGTCCTTGGCCATGCCACGGGCGATTACCGCGTCCAATTCCGGTGGGACAGCGGGGTTCACGGTTGATACGCGGGGCGGGTCGGTCATCAGGTGGCCGTGCATCTGGCGGGCCGGGTCGGTGTCGCCGTATGGGCGGCGGCCGGTCAGGCATTCGTAGAGGACGCAGGCCAGGGAGTAGACGTCGGAGCGGGCGTCGACGGTGCCGTTGAAACGTTCCGGCGCCATATAGGCCCAGCTGCCGATGGCCATGCCGGTGGCGGTGACGGCCGTCTGGCCCAGGCTCTGCGCGATGCCGAAGTCGATGAGATATGCATGCCCACCGGTGCCGACCAGGATGTTGGACGGTTTGACGTCACGGTGGATCAGCCCGGCTCGATGCGCCGCATCCAGACCCGAGGCCGCCTGCGTCACGAAGTCGACGGCCGCGGTGGGTGTCAAAGTGCCCACCCTGGTCAGCATTTCGGCCAGGTCGATGCCATCGATGTACTCCATATCGATGTACAACCGGCCGTCGAGTTCCCCGAAACCGTGAATCGGCACGATATGCGGATGTCGCAGACTCGATCCGAGCCGCGCCTCCCGCTGGAACCGCTTTCGATAGTCCGCATCGGCGGCCACCTGCTCCGCCAACACCTTCAGCGCGACCGTGCGCCCGGTTTCGCCGTCATGCGCCAGCCATACCGCCCCCATACCGCCCCGCCCAAGCAAACGGTCGAGCCGGTATTTCCCGAACTGTTCCCCCATCACTGACCTCCATCACTGGGACGAGGCAGGTAGCCGCGCCATTGCGGAGTGGGGCGGCAACCCGATCGAAACCGCATCGCCCGAAACTATCCCCGACCCTAGCCCCGCCACCCATCCTCGAACAGTGTGAGCTCCCCTACGTAGTCCTACTCACCGAGCGGCGCACGACTGCCGCAACTGCCGAGGTGCGCACTCGCCACTGCTTTACTTGCCTGGCTTGGCGCGGCCGCCATGTCCAGGCTTGCCCTTGTCCGGCTTGTCGTTGCCCGAGTCGCCATTGGCCGAGTTGTCCACATGCGGATTTCCATTGCCAACGATCGTGGGCTCCGACTGCTGTTCGGGTATCTCGCCGAAGGGCTGCGCGGGAACCCAATTCGCATTGCCACTACCTACAGTTCGACATGCGAGCGGTGTTCCGTCGGCAGCAGTAGTAATGCCGTCGATATCCGGATTGCACAGCTGCCCCACACCCGGAATCACCACATTCGGCGACGCCGCCTGCGCCGACTCGGGCGGCACCAACGATGCGGGAACAGTAGGCGTAATCCTGCCAGACGACGGTGCCGCGGAACTCGTTTCGCCCCCCGGCCGCCCCAACCACAGCGCCAACCCGATCACAGCAACCAACGCAGCAATAGCAACAGCCGCATGCCCCGGACCAACTCCCCACCCGCCCTCACCCCACAACTCGACATCTCGCCCCGACTCCCCCACATCCCCAACCCACGTCGACTCACCCGAAGTCCCGACATCCCGTGTCCGCTCAGCTGCGGCCGCACCGCCCCGCACCGGCTGTCCCCCAGACCGGCCGCCCCACACGGAATCACGCACACCACCAACATCACGCATTCCCGCACCCGCGGCCCCACCGCCGCGCATCGACCTGGCCGAAGACCCGGCGACCCACGTCGGCTCGGACACCGATCCGGTGCCTTGCATCCCAGTACCCACGGCCCCGCCGCCCCACGCCGCCCCGACATCCGCCATCCCGGCACCTCCGGCCTCACCGGCCCACATCGGCTGCGGCACAGGCTGTGCCTCCGGCATCCTCACGCCTTCGGACGGGCCGCCCCGCATCGACTCACGCGCAGACCCGGCATCCTCGATCCCCGCTCCTTCGCGCTCTGTGGCCCGCATCTGAGCGGCCCGAATCTCCGCGCCCTCGGACGGGCCGCCCTGCATCGCAACACGCGCAGACCCAACATCTCGCATCTGTTCCCCTGCGAACCCAAAGGCCCGCATCGAGGAAGCGGCAGCCTCGGCGACCTGCATCCGCTCGACTCCGCCGGCCCGCATCGGCTCACCGGCAGACTCGGCGACGCGTGGCCCGGCACCGGCGCCGAGCTCGGCCGCACGCCATGGCTCGGGCAGGCCATAGTTTGTCGGCACGGTTTCCGCGGCGATCTCGACTGTCGAGGCCTCGCGGCCGGTCACCGCGGCATACGCCGCGCAGGCGAATTCGCCTGCGCTGGAATAGCGTTGGCTTGGATCCTTGGCCATGGCGCGGGTGATGACGACGTCCAGGGTCGCGGGCACGTGGGGATTCAGGGTGGTGGCGCTGGGTGGGGCGGTCAGCAGGTGGGCGCGCAGTTGCTGTGGGGAGTCGACATTGCCGAACGGTCTTTGGCCGGTGAGACATTCGTACAGCACGCAGGCCAGTGAGTATTGGTCCGCGGGCGCGTCGGCGACACCGTCGAAGCGTTCCGGTGCCATATATGCCAGGGTGCCGACCACATTGCCGTGGGCCGTGATCGCGGGCTGATCAATGCGATGTGCGATGCCGAAGTCGATCAGATGGACGAACCCGGTCGGGCCCACCATGATGTTGGACGGTTTGACGTCGCGGTGCACCAGGCCGACCCGGTGCATGGCGTCGAGCGCCATCGCGGTCTGCGCGGTGATCGCCACGGCGCGCGCCGGATCCAGCGGCCCGGCGTCCCGCAGCAGTGCGCTGACATCGGTGCCCTCGATGAACTCCATATCGATATAGAGGCGGCCGTCGAGTTCGCCGAAGGCGTGGATCGGAACCCGGTGCGGTCCCGGGGCCTGGGCCGCCAGCCGGGCCTCCCTGGTGAACCGCAGTCGGCAGGTCGGATCCGCGGCGTGCGAGCAGGCCAGCACCTTCAGGGCGACGGTGCGGTCGGCGACGGTGTCCCGGGCGAGCCAAACCTGCCCGGTCCCACCGGTGCCGAGCAACCGATCGAGGCGGTAGTGGCCGAACCACGTCTTGCCCATGTCGAACCTCCTACTACCTTCCGTTCGCCTTTTAGCTACCCGAAATCCGCACCGGCATTACAGAATCCGCGAATCGATTCCGGCGGCAGAGGCGATCATGACGCAACCGGCCCGCTCGGCGTCGCGAAATTCGACGAGCACGACGTCGATGCGGTAGCGCGGGAGCGTTCAGTAGAAGCCGCTAGCCTTGCTGTTATGAGTGACCTGCCCGAGATTCGCATCGGCACCGCGGAGCGTGAGCAAGCGATGCAGCGCCTGTCCGATCATTTCGCCGCCGGGCGGCTCAGCGTTGCGGAGTTCGACGAGCGCAGTGCCGTGGTCGCCGCCGCGCTGACCCGCGGCGACCTGGAGAAAGTCTTCGTCGACCTGCCCGAACCCGCCCCCGTCGCCGCGGCGCCCGCCAAGCGCGACTCCGGGTTCATCGCCGAGTGGCCGGAGCGGGCGATGGCGGTGATCCCGATCCTCGCCGTCATCCTCTTCTTCGTCACCGGCAGCTGGCTCTGGTTCCTCGCCATCCCGCTCGCGGGCGCACTGCTGTTCGGCGGTCGGCACGAGCACCAACGTCGCCGCCCGCGCGACCGTCGCCGCCGCAGGGAACTGGAGGACTGATGGAGCCCGTCGAAATCAATGCGGGCACCTGGTACCTGCGTGCCCTGCGCGCCGACGATCGCATCGATGACCGCCCCGCCCTCGCCGAGGGCGGCATCACCGATCCGAACTACGTCACCCTCCGCACCGAGCAGTGGGATGACGAATCCCACTTCTCCTGGGCCGTCTGCGAACCCACCACCGCCGAACTGGTCGCCGAAATCGTCGTGACGCCCGGTGCCGACGACACCGCCGAACTCACCGGCTGGGCCCGCCCGGGTTACGAGCCCGCCCTCGAAACCGGCACCACCGCGGTCCGCCGCTTCGTAGAAGGCGGCCTCGGCCTCCGATTCCCTTGAGCCGGACGTCGGCTCAGCGCATCACACCTGTATGTCCGGTGGAGTAGCGGCCCGGCTGCGGCCAGATGGTGAGTCCGTGCGCCCCACGCCCAACGGGTATGCGCGCCAACAGGTTCCAGTTCTCGATATCGATGGCGTACACCTCACCGTGGTTTCGGCCCGATACCCAGAAAACGCGGCCGTCCGCGGAGAGGTTGCCCATATCAGGACTGCCGCCACCCGGTATGAACCACTTGTGCACCAGGGCATTTGCGGCGAAATCCCAAACGGAGATGCTGCCCTCGCGCCGGTTGGTGACGAGCATCTGTTTGGAGTCGCGAGTGATATACAGGCCGTGTGTACCTTTGCCGGTCGGCACGAAACCTGTGTTCTCCCAGGATGATGCGTCAATGGTGTAGATACCGTCTGCGACCATATCGGCGATGAAGAAGGTGCGCCCGTCCGGGGACAGCTTCACGTCCTGCGGCATGCCACCACGACCGCCCGGCAGGTCGATCATCTTGACCACCTCGCGCTCGGCCACATCGAAAACCAGCATACGGCCGATGAATTCACAACTGACCAGGGCGAATCGACCGTCGGCGGTGAAGTCCATATGGTCCACGCCCGCGCAGTCGGGCACCGCGAGGGCGTGCACCTTCTGCCAGGTGTGCGGATCATAGAAGTCCAGCGACTTATCCGCCTCGGCGACGACCAGCGCGTATTGGCCATCCGGCGTGTAGTACATGTTGTAGGGGTCGCGCACCGGGAAGGGCTCGCCGGGTTTGCCGGTACGCGGATCGATCGGCAGCAGGGTGCCCCCGCCGATCGGCAGATCATTGGTGACATACAGCGTCTGCATGTCATAGGACGGCACCACATGCTGGGGTTCCCGACCACCGGCCGGGAAATTGTCGATCACCTGGAAGGTTGCCGGGTCGATCACCGAAACCGAATGCGATTCGCTGTTCGGCACGTAGACCAGGGGCCGATGATCGGCCACCGCCGGGCTCAACTCCCGGTTCGCGGCATAGACGTCGGTCGGCGACAACGGCGGCGGCATGCCGGGTAGCAGATTCTCCAGATGCGGCGGTGCCGCGCTGGTCGGGGCGGTGACCGTGGTGGGCGGCGGAGTCGGCACACCCACCGATCCGGCCTCGCTCTGGGCGCACCCCGCGACCGTCACGAGGACGGTCAGCGAGGCGAGCAGTGGTGCGCAGGTTCGGTGATTGCGCTGTCGGTTCACGCGCTGCACCGTGCCAGGAGGTGGTGAAGACGAGATGACATGGGTGCGAAGCCTAGGCGCTGGCGCCCAGATTCCACCGCAATCGCCGCCGGGTGCGCGACGGATTGCCCGAATCATCCGGAAATGCGTACTCGGACAGTCGAAATTCCGTTTGCGGTCGGATAACTATCCGGCGTCGTTGAGCACCCGATCGAGCGCATCGACCACGGCATCCAGCTCCGATTCGGTAACGGTGAGCGGCGGCCGGAACCGGATGCCGCGTTCGCCGGTGCCGAGAATCAGCACATGCTCGCGTTCCCGCAGCGCGGTCAGCACCTCGTCCCGCAGTTCGGCCGAGGCCAGCGTGATGGCACACATCAAGCCGCGTCCGCGCGGTTCGGTAACCCGAGGATGGTCGGCCGCAAGCTGTTCCAGACGCCGCAGCAGGTGCGCGCCGAGCGGCCGTGACCGCTCGATCAGCTCATCGCGCTCGAACACCTCGAGGATGCGCCGGGTCCGCACCATGTCGGTGAGATTGCCGCCCCAGGTGGAATTGATCCGAGAACTGACCACGAAGACGTTGTCGGGCACCTCGTCCACGCGCCCGCCCGCCATAATGCCGCAGACCTGGGTCTTCTTGCCGAACGCGACAACATCGGGCTCGAGCCCGAGTTGTTGGTAGGCCCAGGTGGTTCCGGTCATGCCGACGCCGGTCTGCACTTCGTCGAGGATGAACAGTGCGTCGTTCTCGTGACAGAGCCGCTGCACGGCCTGCAGGAATTCCGGGCGCATATGCCGGTCGCCGCCTTCGCCCTGGATCGGTTCGGCGATGAAACATGCTATGTCGTGCGGGTTTTCGGCGAAGGCGCGGCGGGCCTGGTCGAGCGCGTGTGCTTCGGCGGCGGCGATATCGACACCGTTGGCCAGGAACGGCGCGTCGATGCGCGGCCAATCGAACTTGGGGAAGCGGGCGGTCTTCACCGGGTCGGTGTTGGTCAGCGACATGGTGTAACCGGTGCGGCCGTGGAACGCTCCGGTCAGATGCAGCACCTTGGCGCCGAGTTCCGGTGCGCGCCCGTGGGATTCGTTATGCCTGCTCTTCCAGTCGAACGCGACCTTGAGCGCGTTCTCCACCGCCGGTCCGCCGCCGTCGATGAAGAACAGGTGCGGTAGCCGGGTATCGCCAAGCACCCGCACGAAAGTTTCGACGAAGCGGGCCATCTCGACGGTGTAGATATCGGAGTTGCTCGGCTTGTTGAGTGCCGCGACGCTCAGTTCGGCGCGGAACTCTTCGTCCTCGGCCAGGGCGGGATGGTTCATGCCGAGGGCATTCGAGGCGAAGAAGCCGAACATGTCGAGGTAGGAGCTGCCGTCTCGTTCATCGACGATCAGGCAGCCACGGGATTTCCGTAGATCCAGCACCAGGTCGAATCCGTCGGCGAGGATGTGTGCCGACAGGATCTCGTGTACCCGGGAGGCGGGGGTGACCGGTGCAATGCCACTCCCCGCGCGGGTGCGCTCCAGTTCGATGGTCACACCCGTAGGGTACGTAAATCTTTACGAAAGTTCTACGAAATAACGGAGTAATTACGGCCAGATGGCTACCTGTCGTAGAATGTCTGCAAAATGATGGTGCTTCGAGTTCGCACGTTGGCGGTCGCCCTGATCTCCTGCAGCAACTGCTCGAGGTGCCGAGGAGAAGCCACCCGCACCAGCAACACGTAGCTCTCGTCGCCGGCCACCGAGTGGCATGCCTCGATCCCCGGGATATGTTGCAGCACGGCAGGCGCGTCATCAGGTTGCGAGGGGTCGAGAGGAGTGATGGCGACGAATGCCGACAACAGTTGCCCGAGCGCCTCGGGATCGACATGCGCGGCATAGCCACGGATCACCCCGCGCGCCTCTAGTCTGCGGACCCGCGACTGCACCGCCGAGACCGATAAGCTCGCCTTTTCGGCCAGATTCGACAGGGTGGCGCGACCATCGGCCATCAGTTCACGAATCAGCAGGCGATCGATGTCATCGAGTACGGGTCTTGCCGGTGTATCCGCCATCAGCGAAGGCTAACCCAGCGGGGGCTACCCGTGGCAAAAACTTCTGCTCGTTAACGCACCGTACCCATCCGATATTGTTCGCCGACCCAAAGCTAAAGCGGAGCAACCGATGACAGATACGCTCGACGACCACCTGACCGAGAACCTGGCAACCCGGGCGGCCGAACTGCTGCGCACAATCGGCGCGCCGACACCGGCCGCGGGCGAGCTGCCCGCACGGACGCCGATCACCGGGGGCAGGCTCATGACCCTGCCCGCCGATTCCCTCGACGCCGCGGACGCGGCGATCGGGCGGGCGGCGGCGGCCTTCCGCGACTGGCGCACCGTACCCGCTCCCGTACGGGCCGGGGTGGTGCGGCGACTGGCCGAACTGCTCACCGTGCACAAGGCCGAACTCGGCGAGTTGGTCACCCTGGAGGCGGGGAAGATCGGCGCGGAGGCCGTCGGCGAGGTGCAGGAGATGATCGATATCTGCGAATTCGCGATCGGTCTGTCGCGCCAGCTCTACGGCAAGACCATGCCCTCGGAGCGGCCCGGACATCGGCTGATGGAGACCTGGCATCCGCTCGGCGTGGTCGGGGTCATCTCGGCATTCAACTTCCCGGTCGCGGTGTGGGCGTGGAATACCGCCCTCGCGCTGGTCTGCGGCGACACGGTGGTGTGGAAGCCGTCGGAGACGACACCGCTGACGGCGCTGGCCTGCCATACGCTGCTGCGCCGCGCGGCGGCCGATGTCGGCGCGGATCCCGAAGTGCATCAACTGATTCAAGGTGGCGCGGAGGTCGGGTCCCGGCTGGTCGAGGACGAGCGGGTGGCGCTGGTGAGCGCGACCGGTTCGGTGCGGATGGGCCGCACGGTGGCACCGCGGGTGGCCGCCCGGTTCGGGCGCTGCCTGCTGGAGTTGGGCGGTAACAACGGCGCGATCGTCACACCCACAGCGGATCTGGAGCTGGCGGCGCGCGGCATCGTATTCGCGGCGGCGGGTACGGCCGGACAGCGCTGTACGACCTTGCGTCGGTTGATCGTGCACGCCGATGTCGTCGGGCCGCTGCTCGATCGCGTGGCCGGGGCGTATCGGCAACTGCGCGTCGGCAACCCGCTCGACGACGGTGTGCTCGTCGGCCCGCTGATCAACGGCCGCGCCTACGAAGGGATGCGTGCGGCGATCGATCGTGCGCTTGCCGACGGCGGCGAATTGGTCTGCGGCGGTGAGCGAGTCGACGGATTCGGCGACGACGCCTTTTACGTGCGTCCCGCGATTGTGCGCATGCCCGCCCAGACCGCCGTGGTCCGCGAGGAAACCTTCGCACCGATCCTGTACGTGCTCACCTACCGCGACTTCGACGCCGCCATCGACCTGCACAACGGTGTGCCGCAAGGCCTTTCCTCGGCCGTCTTCACCGCCGACCAGCGCGAGGCCGAACGCTTCCTCGCCGCCGACGGCTCCGACTGCGGCATCGCCAACGTCAATATCGGCACCTCCGGCGCGGAGATCGGCGGCGCGTTCGGCGGGGAGAAGCAGACCGGCGGCGGGCGAGAATCCGGGTCGGACTCGTGGAAGGCATACATGCGGCGCGCGACCAACACCGTCAACTACTCCGATCAGCTGCCATTGGCGCAGGGCATCCAATTCGGCTGAGCCACAAACTGTCCTGACTTGCGGCGCGTGCCTCGGCGATGGCGTCGCGGTGAACGGTGACCGCGCCGAATAGTGCGCGGCGCGGAACTTTGCCCGCCGCGCACGCATGTGCGGCGACGCGAATAATCGCTCGCGCGGACGATCCGCATCGACGTAACGTTGCTCGTACGACGCGGGGTGGAGCAGCTAGGTAGCTCACTGGGCTCATAACCCAGAGGTCGCAGGTTCGAATCCTGCCCCTGCCACTGGTGGTCCAGGCTGGTCGGTTCCAAACCGACTGGCCTGGACGTTTTTTCGTCGAGCGCGCTGTGCGGCGAGTCGCCGGGAGTGTCGGTAACGGGGTGTAAGCCAGGCCGATTGAGCGAGTAGCCCAGGCACCCAAACCTATAGACCGGCCTGGCAGCGTCTCAGTAGGGGAACATGAGTAACCGCTTCAACACTCTCGTCGGCACCGGACTCGCATTCGCGGGTGCGCTCACACTGCTGCTCAGCGGCTGCGCGCCGCAGTCGAGCAGCCCCGGCATCACCGCCGCGACGGCGTCGATCACCACGTCCGAGGTCACCTCGACACCGGTGGCGACAACGTCGCCGCAGCCGACCACGACCACGGCAGCTCCGACGACCGCATCGCCGACCACCTCGGTGGCACCACCTGCGGCGGCCCCCGTGCCGCCTGCGCCGATCGCCTCGGCACCGCCTGTAGCAGCCGCCCCACTCGCACAATCCCAGCAGAGCTGCGGCAACGACTCATACCTCAACTCGGACAACCAATGTGTCCACCGCCCCCAGTCCGCACCCGCCGCCCCGCCCGGAGCCACCGCCCGCTGCACCGACGGCACCTACAGCTACAGCCAACACCGCTCCGGCACCTGCTCCCACCACGGCGGAGTAGCCGCCTGGTTGTAACTCCCGGCCACCACCGCGGCGCCGTGCGGATGCGGCGCACCCGAGCCTCCCCGCACACCGTGATGGGGCGTATCGGAAATCCTGCCTTCTAACTGGGCACCCCATGCAAGGGGTGCCCAGTTCCCACAAGGGGTACCGGGGTCGCGAACGCACCTGCTCCGCATGAACTCGCGCTGCCCGCACGAATTCATCGGCCCGCCCGACCTCGCCCGCGAATTCGCGGGGTACACACGAGTCCCCCAACGCGCATGAACTCACCTGGCGAGCCGCGAACTTTGCCTGAGCCCCGGACTCGGCTGGCGCGTGAACTCGCAGGGCGCGGACGAACTTGCCCGGGTGACTCCGGTGGCATTATGCAGTTCATTCCGGCTCGCGTGGCCGGGGTCACATTTCACCGCGCACCCTGCACAGCTCGTGCCCATCAGATGAGCTTGAAATTGAGCAGTCTGCTCAACGTGTTGCACATCAGTTGTGCGTTCAGCTCTTCAAGTACAGGATGACGGCTAGAAATGCTCAACGAAGCGAAGCGCCCGATCGGTGCCTCGCGGACGGGTGGACTACATGACCGAGCTCGCGGACCGCGAACTGATCCCAGCCCCCTATGACCTGGCCGACCGCTACCGCGTCGGCGCGGGCACCGTTGTCCTCACCGGCGTCCAGGCGATTGCTCGACAGCTGGTCGAGCAGCATGTTCGCGATCTGCGCGCCGGACGCCGGGTCGGCACCTTCGTATCCGGATATCAGGGCAGCCCGCTCGGCGGCGTGGACAAGATGCTCAATGGGATGCCGAATGTGTTGGCCGAGCACGATATTTCGTTCGTCCCCGGATTGAACGAGGAACTCGCGGCGACCTCGGTGTGGGGCAGCCAAGCGGATCTGCCCGCGGGCGAGGCGACGCATGACGGCATTGTCGGAGTCTGGTACGGCAAGGGTCCCGGTCTCGATCGAGCGACGGACGCACTGCGGCACGCCAATATGTACGGCGCGAATGCCCGTGGCGGTGTCCTGTTGCTGGTCGGCGACGATCCAGCCTCAAAGTCTTCGACCGTGCCTGCGGTGAGTGAGCGGTCGCTGGCCGCAATGGGTATTCCGGTGTTGTTCCCGCGCAACGCCCGCGAGATCATCACGATGGGGTTGCACGGTGTCGCGCTCTCGCGGGCATCGGGATGCCTGGTCGCGCTGAAAATCGTCGCCGATGTCGCCGACGGCGCGTGGACAGTCGACGGCTCGGTCGGCGATATCGACATCACCGTCCCCGAGATCGAATGGGAGGGCAGGCCGTTCACCTACCTCCAGCGGCCGATGGCCGCGCCGACGGACAGCGTGCTCGCCGAGGCCGATCTGTACGGGCCGCGCTGGAAGATGGTGCAGGCCTACAGCGCACTCAATGAACTCGACGTCATCGAAGTGAATCCGGCGCGCGCCCACATCGGCCTCGCCGCCACCGGAACCACATTCGACGCCGTGCGCCAGGCGCTGATCGATCTCGGCGTCGACGATGACGCACTGCGTCGCGCCGGGGTCCGACTGCTGCGCATCGGCATGCCGTATCCCATTGCACCCGAACAGGTCCGGCAGTTCGCCGCGGGATTGGAACGGGTCGTTGTCGTCGAGGACAAGACCGCGTTCATCGAAACACAGATCCGCGAAATCCTGTACGGCACTTCCGATGCACCGCAGATCATCGGTAAGCGCGATGCCGAGAACCGGCCGCTGTTCGCACAGGACGGCGAGCTGACTTCGGGTCGGATCGTGGCACCGCTGCGCCGCGCGCTACAGGGTCGGCTGGAGATGAAACGTCCCTTGCCGCAACCACTGTCGCTTGCGGTTCTGCCTGCGAAGCGGGCCGCCTACTTCTGTAGCGGCTGTCCGCACAACCGGTCCACCGCCGTGCCGGAAGGGTCGATCGCCGGTGGCGGCATCGGCTGCCACACCATGGTGACCATGTCCGGCCGCGAAGACAGCAAGGTGACCGGGCTGACCCAGATGGGCGGCGAGGGTGCGCAGTGGATCGGGCAAGCCCCGTTCACCTCGGTGCCGCATCTGTTCCAGAACATCGGTGACGGAACGTATTTCCACTCCGGACAACTCGCGGTGCAGGCGTGTATCGCCGCGGGCGTGAATCTCACCTACAAACTGCTCTACAACGATGTCGTCGCGATGACCGGCGCGCAGGACGCCGAGGGCGCGCTCGCGGTACCCATGCTGACCCATAAACTCACCACCGAGGGCGTGCGGCAGATCATCATCTGCGCCGATGAACCCAAGAAGTACCGCAAGCGCGACCTCGCCGCCGGAACCCTGCTCTGGCACCGGGATCGGCTCGACGAAGCCCAGCGCACCCTGCGCGAGATTCCCGGCGTGACCGTGCTCATCTACGACCAGCACTGCGCCGCCGACGCGCGCCGTCAGCGCAAGCGGGGCACGCTGCCGGTCCGGCGCACCCGGGTGGTCATCAACGAGGCGGTCTGCGAGGGCTGCGGCGACTGCGGCGTCAAGAGCAACTGCCTCTCGGTGCAGCCGGTCGATACCGAATTCGGCCGCAAGACGCGTATCGATCAGACCTCGTGCAATACCGACTACAGCTGCATGGACGGCGATTGCCCCGCTTTCGTAACGGTCGAGCTTCCCGCGAAAGCCGAGAAGCGCAAGGCAACTCGACGCCCCGTGCCGCCGATACTGCCCGACCTGTCGAACGATGCACCGGCGACGACCCAGAACGTATTCCTCGCCGGTATCGGCGGCACCGGAATCGTGACGGTCAACCAGGTGCTTGCGACCGCGGCGTTGCGCGCCGGGTACGAGGTGGCGAGTCTGGACCAGATCGGCCTGAGTCAGAAGGCCGGACCGGTCGTATCGCACCTGCGCTTCGCGAGTGGCGAATTGGAACCGGCGAACCGCCTCACCCCGGGGTCGGCCGATTGCATCATCGCGTTCGACCTGCTCGCCGCCACCGATAACAAGAATCTGGCCTACGGGTCGAAGCAGACCACCTTGTCCGTCGCGTCGACCAGCAAGACCGCGACCGGCGAAATGGTCTACGACAGGTCCGTCGCGTATCCCGAAGAGCGCGAACTGCTTTCCCGGCTGGAGCAGGTGTCGCGTTCGGTGCGATCGTTCGACGTGCTGGCCGCGGCCGAGGTGCTGTTCGGCAATACCGCGGGCGCCAACTTCCTGCTCGTCGGCGCCGCCTACCAGATCGGTGGCCTGCGCATACCCGCGTCGGCGATCGAGGAGGCCATCGAGATCAATGGCGTTGCGGTGCATGCCAATATCGCGGCATTCCGATGGGGTCGGGTGGCGATCGCGCGGCCGGACGAGTTCGCCGCTGTCACCGCGCGAAAGACGCACAAGCGCGCCGAGATCGCCATTCCGGCAGACCTTTTCGACGGCGTGACCGCGACAGGTGAGACCAGGCGGCTGCTCGAACTTCGTGCCGTCGAACTGATCGGCTTCCAAGGCGTACGCGTCGCGCGCGACTACATCCGCACCGTGCAACGCATTTGGGAGGCAGAGCAACGGGTCACCGATCGCACCGAGTTCAGCGAGCAGGTGGCCCGCGGCCTCTATAAGTTCACCGCATACAAGGACGAATACGAGGTGGCCCGCCGCTTGACCGACCCCGCCTTCCTCGACCAGGTCAGCGAGCAACTCCCCGACGGCGCCGACCTCACCTACCGCCTGCACCCGCCGATCCTGCGCGCCATGGGCCGCAAGAAGAAGATCGGCCTCGGCCCCCGGAGTCGCTTCGCCCTGCGTGTTCTCGCCAAGGGAAAGCGCCTGCGCGGCACCAAGTTCGACCCCTTCGGCTACGCCCACGTCCGCCGCGTCGAACGCGCCTTGCTCGCCCACTACACGGAAATGGTGACCACCCTGGCCACCGACCTCGCCCCAGCCGACTACGACCGCGCCACCCGAGCCGCCGCACTCCCCGACATGGTCCGCGGCTACGAGGACATCAAACTCGCCAACGTCGAGCTCTACCGAAACAGCCTGCACGACCTCGGCATCGAGCCCCCACAGCTCTAGCCGCGCCCACCGGGCACCCCGTTTCCGCACCCGGCACCCGCATATGGAGTGCCGGTTAGGAGACGGGTTACCCGGTCGGTTCATATACAGCGAGTACCGAGGCGTGGGCGGGCGATTTCGGCTGCGGAGCGCAGGCGGCGCAGCCATCGGGCCGGGTGGTCCAGGTCTTGCCAGGCTCAGCGGTTGACGATCCAGCCGAGTGCGCGTAAGGCATCTTGTCGAGGAAGTCGACCACGAGGCTGTGGATAAGTTTCGGCTATTCGGTGATCGAACGGACCTGCTGTTCGTATTGCGCGCGGGTTTCGGAGTCGGCGGGGTGCAGGGCGCGGTTGCCGTCGAGGAGTCGGCGAACGAGGCGGACCGCGCGTTCGGGGGCGACGGCCAGGGCTATGTCGATGGGGCCCAGGTAGTTCGGGACGGCTACCTCGGCCTTGCGTGTTTCGCAGGTTTGCAGGATCGCGGCGGCGACGTCTTCGGGCTCAACGGTGGGCATGCCCTTGCCGAGCGCCAGGCCGGAGGAGAGACGGGTGCGGACGGCCGAGGGCATGACGCAGCTGACGCTGACACCCTGCGGTGCGAACTCCAAACGTGTTGCGGCGGACAGGCCTACGGCGGCGAATTTGCTCGCGTTGTAGACGGCGAGGCCCGCGACCGGGATCTTGCCCGCGAGCGAGGCGACATTGACGACGTGGCCGCGGCGGCGCTCGATCATGCCGGGAACCACGGCGCGCATGCCGTGGATGAGGCCCCAGACGTTGATATCGATCGTGGCGCGGCCGACCGCGTCAGGCTCGTCGAGGAACGCGCCAGCGGGCATGACACCCGCATTGTTGACGAGAACATCCACCGCGCCGAAGTCGGCGACGACCTTGTCCCACCGGTCGCGGGCACGGACGTCGAGCTCATAGGCGCGCGCACCGATAGCCGCAGCGGCGGATTCGGCTGCGGCAGTGTCGACATCGGCAATGGCGATTTCAGCGCCCTCGGCCGCGAACAGTTCCGCGGTCGACTGTCCGATGCCGCGGCCCGCGCCGGTGATCAGCACCCGCGCGCCCTTCAGGTCGATATCCGGATAACCGTGACCGAGAATATTCACGCGAAGACTCCTTGTTCCAGCGCTCGGCGGGTGCTGCGCAGACTGTGTTCGAAGGTTTCGACACGGCGGCGGCCGTCCATGAAATTCGGGCCCATCACCGCGAGATCGGCTGTACTAGTTCACTTGTCGGTGACGTATGCCACACTGCCCGCGATGGCCAGACACACGACGTTCCGGTTCTGCCTCGACCCTACGGTCGAGCAGCAAACCGTGCTCGCCCGGCAGGCCGGAGCGGCGCGGTTCGCGTTCAACCAGTGCCTGAGCACGGTTAAAACCGCGCTCACCCACCGCACCACCAATCCGGAACACCCTGTGCCGTGGACCCGGTTCGATTTGATCAACGCGTTCAACACGTGGAAGAAAACCGAAGCCGCAGGGCGCGTGATCGCTGTCGACACTGCTGGAGCCGCCGAGGTCCGGGTAACCGGGCTGGCGTGGCGAACCGAGGTGTGCCAGCAGGTATTCGAAGAAGCCGCCGCCGACTTCGGACGCGCTCTGGCCGCGTGGACAGACTCCCGCAGAGGGAAGCGAAAAGGCAAGCGGATCCGGTTTCCCCGGTTCAAGAAGAAGAACGACACGACCCCATCGTTTCGGCTGCGCAACAAGCACCCCAAGGGCAAGCGCCCCACGATCCGCATCGGAGACGACGCACCGCGGTCGGTGACTCTGCCCACACTCGGTGCGATCCGGGTGCGTGAGGACACCCGCCGCCTGCGCCGCCTGCTCGCGAACCGACGCGCGAAGATCTTGTACGCCACGGTGTCGCAGCGGGCTGGCCGCTGGTGGATCAGCGTGGCCACCGAAGCTGCCGACCTGCATCCGGCCCACCACCACCCGCCCCGCGACATCGGTGACCACAGTGGCTGGGTCGGTGTCGACCGGGGGCTGTCGGCGTTCGCAGTGGCCGCCACCGCAGACGGCACCGAAGTCACCCGCATCGACGACCCACCGAAACCGTTGGCCGCCGGGCTGGCGAACCAGCGACGACTGGCGAAATCGTTATCGCGGAAGAAGAAAGGATCACGCAACTGGCGAGACGCCGCTGCCCGCCTGGGGCGCCACCACCATCGAGTCGCCAATACCCGCCGCCACTTCCTGCACCAGGTCACCGGCGGGCTGGTCAAAACCCACGACCGGCTCGTCATCGAGGACCTGCACGTGGCCGGCATGCTCGGCAACCGGCATCTAGCTCGCGCGATCAGTGACGTCGGCTGGGCGGAATTCGCACGGCTACTGCGCTACAAACAACAATGGCGCAGCGGCATCGTCGCCACCGCCGACCGCTGGTACCCATCGAGCAAACGATGCGCGGCCTGCGGCACCGTTAACGCCGCTCTGACCTTGGCGGATCGCGTATTCGCCTGCGGGTGCGGGTACCACGCCGACCGCGACCACAACGCCGCAGTCAACCTCGCTGTTTGGGCGGCGACCCATCAGGACCCTCCTCGATCCCCGGACCCCCAAGCAGGAGGCCGGGTCACCAATGTCCGCCGACGGGAAGGCGCTGACCGGCACCCTACGGGTGCAGGTGAAACCGGCCCGGAAGACGCGGAAACCGACGTTCACACCACGATCGTGACGTGAACCGACGACGCCCGGGAAGGGCGGTGTCAGATAACCCGTGCAATGGGTGTCAGACACGCTGTCACGCCGTGAAGTGCAACGTCCATTCGCCGCGGTAGTGCAGCCGGGTGACGCTGCCCGGCGGAATGTCGATCCGCCAGAACGATTTCGGCGGCGCGTCCAGGGTCACCAGCAGCGCCGCGCGGATCACCGCCGGATGGGTGACCGCGATGGTGGACATGCCCTCGGAGGCGATTTCGGCCATCCAGTACCTGGTCCGCTCGACCACATCGGTCACGGATTCGCCACCGTGACCACGAAACTGCGGGTCGGTCAGCCAGGCATACAGCTCATCCTGCGGCACCGACATCAGTTCGCCGCCGCGCCACGCGCCGGCATCCAGATCGCGCAGCCGGGCGTCCTCCTCGCCCGGAAGTCCCATCAGCGCAGCCGTTTCGACGGTCCGGCGTTCGGGTCCGGTGAGCACGCGCGCGGCGGTCAGGCGGCCATACGCCGCGATTGCTCGGCGACCGGCCTCGGTCAGCGATTCGTCTACTGGAAAACGTGCCTTTCGCATCGCCTCGGTCATGCCATGGCTGACCAGGTCGAGTCTGAGCACCTTTTGCACGGTTGGAAGCGTACGGTGCGGCGCTGGCGGCCGTACTTCGATTGCCACCCCTTCGCTCGGGCCGTGAGCCATTTGCCCGGCTCGAGGTATTCCGGCCGCCGCTGCCGGTTGTCGGTGCCCGGGTGCACACTGATGCCATGGCCCAGTTCTCCACCGCGACCCAGGAGTGGTTCGACGGCGCGTTTCCCGCGCCCACGGCCGCGCAACTGGGCGCGTGGCAGGCCATTGCCGCAGGTGAGCACACCTTGGTCGTCGCGCCGACCGGTTCGGGTAAGACGCTGTCGGCTTTTCTGTGGGCCATCGATCAACTCGCCACCCGGCCGAAGCCCGAAGGCAAGGTCGGCACCTCGGTGCTCTATGTGTCGCCATTGAAGGCATTGGCGGTGGACGTCGAACGGAATTTGCGCGCGCCGCTGGTCGGGGTCACCCAGACCGCGAAGCGGCTCGGCCTGGACCCGCCAACGATCACCGTCGGCGTTCGGTCCGGCGATACCAGTCCGGCGGACCGGCGATCGATGCAGCGGACACCGCCCGACATTCTGATCACCACGCCCGAATCACTGTTCCTGATGCTCACCTCCGCGGCCAGGGAGACGCTGAGCGATGTCGGCACGGTGATCGTGGACGAGGTGCACGCCATCGCGGGCGGCAAGCGCGGCGCGCATCTGGCGCTGTCGCTGGCCCGGATGGATCTGCTGACCGAGCGGCCCGCACAGCGGATCGGGCTCTCGGCAACAGTGCGCCCGCCCGAGGAAGTCGGGCGCTTCCTGGTTGGAAACGCGCCGATCACGATCGTCTCGCCACCCGCGCCGAAAACCTTCGATCTGTCCGTGCGTGTACCGATCGCGGACATGACCGAACCGGGCGATTCCGATCAGCCCGGGTCGATCTGGCCGCATGTGGACGAGGCGATCGTGGATCTGGTGCTGGACCACCGGTCTTCGATCGTCTTCGCGAATTCGCGCAGGCTGGCCGAGCGGCTGACCGCGCGGCTCAACGAGGCCTATGCCGCGCGAGTGGGCGAGGCTGTCGAGACCGTGTCTGATACGCCGCGCGCGGGCCCCTCCGTGGTTACGCAAGCTGCCTCCTCCGGGCCTGACGCGCGCGGCGGGCACAAACCGCCCGCCCAACTCGGTGCGTCCACCGAAGTGATCCACGGCGCGGATCCGCTGCTGGCCCGGGCGCACCACGGTTCGGTGAGCAAGGAGCAGCGGGCGCTGATCGAGGATGATCTCAAGAGCGGACGGCTGCGCTGCGTTGTCGCCACCAGCAGTCTCGAACTCGGAATCGATATGGGCGCGGTCGATTTGGTGGTGCAGGTGGAAGCGCCGCCGTCGGTGGCGAGTGGGTTGCAGCGGGTCGGGCGGGCCGGGCACCAGGTCGGTGAGATCTCGCGCGGGGTGCTGTTCCCGAAGCATCGCACCGATGTCATCCACTGCGCGGTCGCGTCACAGCGGATGACGACGGGGCAGATCGAGGCACTGCAGGTTCCGACACATCCCTTGGACATCCTGGCCCAGCAGACCGTCGCGGCCTGCGCGCTCGAGCCCATCGATGTCGACGCCTGGTTCGAAACCGTACGCGGCACCGGCAATTACGCCTCGCTGCCCAGGTCGGCGTATGAATCGGTGCTCGATCTGCTCGCCGGTCGCTATCCGTCCGACGAGTTCGCCGAATTGCGGCCCCGGCTCGTGTGGGACCGCGACGCGGGCACGCTCACCGGTCGGCCAGGTGCGCAGCGGCTGGCCGTGACCTCGGGTGGCGCGATCCCGGATCGTGGCCTGTTCGCGGTCTACATGGTCGGTGAAAAGGCCTCGCGGGTGGGTGAACTCGATGAGGAGATGGTGTACGAATCGCGGGTCGGCGATGTATTCGCCCTCGGCGCGACCAGCTGGCGCATCGAGGAGATCACCTTCGACCGGGTGCTGGTCACACCCGCATTCGGGCAGCCGGGGCGGTTGCCGTTCTGGCATGGTGACGGACTCGGTCGCCCCGCCGAACTCGGTGCGGCGCTCGGGGAATTCATTCGCAAGGCCGGTGCGCACTCACCGAAGGGTGCGGATCCCGACACCGATGGAAAGAAAAGCTCCGCAACGGATCCAGCAGTCGACGCACTCCTGCGTGGCGCGGGCCTCGACGACAATGCCACCACGAATCTGGTGACGCTACTCGATGAACAACGCACTGCCACCGGACAATTGCCCACCGACAAGACCTTGATCGTCGAGCGCTTCCGCGACGAGCTCGGCGATTGGCGGTTGGTGCTGCATTCGCCGTACGGCCTGCCGGTGCACGCACCGTGGGCATTGGCGATCGGTGCGCGGCTGCGGGAGCGGTTCGGCGTGGACGTCGCGCCGAATGCTTCCGACGACGGAATTGTTGTGCGACTGCCCGATACCACCGACGATCCGCCCGGTGCCGAGCTTTTCGTGTTCGAGCCCGATGAGATCGACGACATCGTCACCGAGCAGGTCGGCGGATCAGCGCTGTTCGCATCGCGATTCCGGG
This sequence comes from Nocardia sp. NPDC102475, assembly GCF_055584605.1. Lineage (NCBI taxonomy): Bacteria > Bacillati > Actinomycetota > Actinomycetes > Mycobacteriales > Nocardiaceae > Nocardia > Nocardia sp. NPDC102475. The sequence continues at coordinate 128,963 of NZ_JBVJLS010000013.1, forward strand.
AGTGCGCGGCGCGGGCACTGCTGCTGCCCCGACGCGATCCGGGTAAGCGTGCGCCGCTGTGGCAGCAGCGGCAGCGGTCGGCGCAGTTGCTCGATGTGGCGCGGAAGTTTCCGGACTTTCCGATCCTGTTGGAGACGGTGCGCGAATGTCTGCGCGACGTTTACGATCTGCCGTCGCTGCGGGATTTGCTCGGACGGGTGGCGCGTCGCCAGGTCCGACTGGTCGAGGTCGAGACCGCTACGCCGTCACCATTCGCCAACTCCCTGTTGTTCGATTACATCGGGCAATTCATGTACGACGGGGACAGTCCACTTGCCGAACGTCGGGCCGCCGCACTGTCGCTCGATTCGAGTCTGCTCGCCGAACTGCTCGGGCGGGTGGAACTGCGGGAACTGTTGGACGCCACAGTTATCGAGCAGACCGAGCGGGAATTGCAGCGGCTCACACCCGAACGGTTGACGCGGGATGCGGAGGGGCTGGCCGATCTGTTGCGGTTGCTCGGACCGCTTACTGCCGAGGAAGCCGCACAGCGGTGCGTCGGCGTTCAACTCGACGATGCAGAGCCCACCGGTGATCCGGCGGAATGGTTCGCCGGCTTGGTGAAATCCAAGCGCGCACTGGAGGTCACGTTCGCCGGACGAACCTGGTGGGTCGCGGTGGAAGATGCCGCGCGCCTGCGCGACGCGCTCGGCGTACCGCTCCCGATCGGCACCCCCGCCGCATTCATCGAACCGGTCGCCGATCCGCTCGGAGACCTGGTCGGGCGCTATGCCCGCACGCACGGACCGTTCACCACCGAAGCCGTCGCCGCCCGTTTCGGACTCGGCACAGCGGTCGCCGCGACGGCACTGCATCGGCTGGTCGCGGAAAAGCGCGTGGTGGAGGGCGAATTCACACCCACGGCCAGCGGCTCGGAGTGGTGCGACAGCCAGGTGCTGCGCCGATTGCGCCGCCGGTCGCTCGCGGCCGCCCGGCACGAGGTCGAGCCGGTCGCGACAGCTGCTTTCGGCCGGTTCCTGCCGTCCTGGCAGCACATCGGCACCGGTGAATTGCGCGGGGTCGACGGGGTCGCGGCGGTGGTGGAACAGCTTGCGGGAGTACCGATTCCCGCGTCCGCATGGGAGTCGCTGGTTTTGCCCGCGCGGGTGCGCGACTACTCACCCGCCATGTTGGACGAGTTGATGGCCACCGGTGAGGTCATCTGGTCCGGGCACGGCGCGATCACCGCAAAGGACGGCTGGATTGCCCTGCACCTGGCCGATCAGGCCCCGTTCACCCTGACGCCCGCCGACGAGATCGAACTGTCCGAGGTACACCTGCGCCTGCTCAGCGCGTTGGGGGCATCGATCGGCCCGTGGACGCCCATCGATACCGATACCGAGCCCGGCGCGGGATCAGGCCAGGTCGTATCGCTGGATGATGATGCAGCACGGGATGTTTCAGCGATGCCGGGCAATTCGGCGACTCGGGGCACCTCGGTGACCACCAACCGCTCAGCGGGCGGAGACGGCTCGCCGCTGCGACTCCCCCCGGTCCTGCACGGCGGCGGCGCGTACTTCTTCCGGCAACTCTCCGACGCCACCGGACTCCTCGACGACGCCAGAGTCGCGGATGCATTGTGGGAACTCGTCTGGGCAGGCGTGGTCTCGGGTGACACCTTCGCACCCGTTCGCGCCCTGCTCTCGGGCACCGCACGGACCACCACCGCCCATCGCACACCACGGCGCGCACCGCGCGGACGTGCCTACCTCCCACGACCGAATATGCCCACCCGATCCGGACCGCCCGCCGTCGCGGGCCGCTGGTCGCTGCTGCCGGAGCGAGTAGCGGACAACACCCTGCGCGCCCACGCAACGGCCGACACACTGTTGGAACGGTACGGCGTGCTGACCCGCGGCTCGGTGCAGAACGAGGGCGTACCGGGCGGATTCGCGCTCATGTACCGCGTGCTCACCGAATTCGAGGATCGCGGCCGTTGCCGCCGCGGCTATTTCATCGATTCGCTGGGCGGCGCACAATTCTCCACCACCGATGTGGTGGACCGACTGCGCTCCTTCGACACCGAACGCACCCGCCCCGGCACCGGTGGACAACACCGGAGCACCGCATTCGCCTTGGCGGCGAGCGATCCCGCAAACCCCTACGGCGCGGCACTGCCCTGGCCGAAGGGACCGTCCGAGGGCGCGGGCCACCGCCCCGGACGCAAGGCCGGCGCCATCGTGGTGCTCGTCGACGGCGGACTCGCGCTGTATCTGGAGCGCGGCGGCAAAACCCTGCTCACCTTCACCGAGGACGCGAACGTCCGCCAGGCCGCGGCCACCGCCCTGGCCGATCTGGTGCGCGACCGCCGCGTCGACTCACTCGTGATCGACCGGGTCGACGGAGAAACCGTGCACGGCAACACCTTCGCCGGTTTCCTCACCGAGGCCGGATTCTCCGCGACCCCACGCGGCCTCCGCCTCCGGAGCAAGCCGTGACCCGAGCCGCGCACGGCGACACCACTCCGGTGGCCGTGGCAACGGCCACTCGCACGCCGCAAAGCGAGGCCGGATTCCCGGTAACCCCACGCCGCCTGCGATTGCGGAGCAAGCCGCGCCCCGACGACGAACCAGCTCACGGCGGCACCACTCCGGCAGTCATCGCGACGGGCACTCGCACCCTGCAAAGCGGGAATCGCGCGGGGAAGAGCGGACTCGAACTACGGAGTCGACAATGACCCCGGCCCGGATCAACCTATGGTCGAGCCATGCCTGAAGGCGACACCGTATTCCTGACCGCGGCCAGACTGCGGCTCGCGCTGGAGGGAAAGACGCTGATCCGCAGCGATTTCCGGGTGCCGCGCTATGCCACGGTCGATCTGGTCGGGCAGCGGGTCGAAGGGGTCGCCAGCTATGGCAAGCATCTGTTCGTCCGAACCGACGAGGTCAGCGTCCATACGCATTTGAAGATGGAGGGCGAATGGCGGACCTACTGCGCCGGTGAACGGTGGACGCGGCCGCCGGTGACCGCCCGGCTGGTGCTCGGCACCGATGACACCGAGGCGGTGGGCTTTTCGCTCGGCACCGTCGAGGTGCTGCGACGCGCGGACGAGCACACCGCCACCGACCATCTCGGGCCGGACCTGCTCGGCGCGAACTGGGATGTGACCGAGGCGGTGCGACGACTCGCACGGCATCCGGCCCAACTGATCGGCCTCGCCCTACTCGACCAGCGCAACCTGGCCGGTATCGGCAATATCTTCCGCAGCGAAATCTGCTTCCTGCGCCGCGTGCACCCGGCCACACCGGTCGGCGACGTCCCCGACCTGCTCGCCCTGGTACACGAGGCGCATCGTGTACTCACCAAGGCCGCCACCGAACCACCGTGGCGGCCACTTGCCTACGGCCGCGCCCGGCGTCCGTGCCAGCGCTGCGGCACCCGCATGGTCGTCCATCTACTCGGCGAGCCCGAACCCCAACCCGGCCGAACGGCCCGAAACCCCCAGTCCGACCGCATCACCCAGCGCGAACGCGGCATCTACTTCTGCCCACGCTGCCAACCCGAACCCGCCTGACCGCGCCGACGGCGACGATTGCCATTCAGTTGCTATCACTTGTTCAGTTCCGAACGAATCGCTTCCGGGAGCTCGGACAAGCAACCAGGGAGCCGGCAAGAGCGATGGCACCACCCCTCGCCTGCACTGCCACCGCGCTCTCCTGCGCGCCCTGTCCCCATCGGCGATCGAGCACCCCGAATCCACCCCGACCACCTCGAATATCCGCCAGTTTCTGAACTAACTAGACCGGTCGTCATAGTTCACGTATCGTGAAGACGTGGCACCTCGCACCGACTCCCGCCAACGCTTCATCGACGCCGCGGCCGATCTCTTCCACACCCAGGGCTATCACGCCACCGGCCTGAATCAACTCGTCAGCGCGGGCGGCGCACCCAAGGGCTCGCTCTACTTCCACTTCCCCGGCGGCAAGGAGCAACTCGCCGCCGAGGCCCTCACCCAATCGAGCAGGCAACTACGCGACCAGCTGGACGCCATCCTCGAAGACGGTGGCGATATCGCCACCGTCTTCGACGTCCTCACCGCACTGCTCGTCGATTCCGATTTCGAACGCGGCTGCCCGATCGCGACCATCGCGCTCGACGCGGGGCGCGAGAGCGAAACGATCAGGCAGGCCTGCGTCACCGGTTTCGAATCCTGGCGCGAGTCGATCGAAAAGTACCTGCGGGACAAGGGAATCGACCAGGAGCGCGCCATCGAACTTTCGACTGTCGCCCTCGCCACGATCGAGGGTGCCCTCATGCTCGCCAAAACCAAACGCGATGTCGCGCCGCTGCGCGCGGTCGCCGCCCACCTGCGTACCACCTTCGAACGGGAGCTCTCCTGATGCGCGTGCACCACCTCAATTGCGGCACGATGCGCCCACTCGGCGGCCGACTCTTCGACGGCACCGGCAGCATCTTCCGCCGCGCCGAAATGGTCTGCCACTGCCTGCTGCTCGAACTCGACTCCGGACTCGTCCTGGTGGAGACCGGCGTCGGCGAACAGGCGGTGCACCGACCCGAGGAATGGCTCGGTCGCCGCTTCCTCCGGCTGACCAATCCGGTCCTCGATCTCGCGCAGACCGCGGTGCGCCAGATCGAAGCGCTGGGTTACCGACGCGAGGACGTCCGCGACATCGTGCTCACCCATCTCGATCTCGACCATGCGGGCGGCCTCGCCGACTTCCCGGACGCGCGGGTGCACGTATACGCGGAGGAGCTGCGCGCCCTGCAGGGCGGGCACACACGCGAAGAACGCTTGCGCTACAAGGAACCTCAGTTCCGGCACGGTCCGCGCTGGGAATCGTACGCGGATACCGGTGACAGCTGGTTCGGTTTCGACGCGGTGCGTGAATTGACCGGTCTGCCACCGGAAATCCTGATCATCCCGCTCGCCGGGCATACCCGTGGCCATGCGGGCGTCGCCGTCGATACCGGGAACGGCTGGCTACTGTCCGCGGGCGACGCCTACTTCCATCCCGGCGTCCTCGACCCGGTTCATCCGCGACAACCGCTCGGAACAGCCATGTTCGAGAAGAATGTGCAGACACTTCCCGCCGTCCGCATCGAGAATCAGCAGCGGTTGCGCGAACTGGTGCGCGACCACGGCGACGAGGTCAAGGTGTTCTCCGCGCACAGTTCGATCGAATTCCATGCAATGGAGCAGATCGGCGTATAGCCAAACCCTTGACGGCCCAAGCAATCCCGATTAACTTGCAGAATGTAAGTTAATATAGGGAGTGCATCGTGAACGATCCGCGGCGGTATGTGGTCATCGGGGGCGGACTGGCCGGGCTCGCGTCCGCGGTCTGGTTGGCCGAGGCGGGTAAGCAGGTGACCCTGCTGGAACGCCGCGGCCGACTCGGTGGCCGGACCCATGCGATGAAAGTCGAAGCGGCCGAGGACCTTCCCGATAACGGCCAGCATGTGATCGCCAGCGGTTACGACCACCTGTTCCGCTACCTGACCAGCGTCGGCACCCGTCAGTACGTCGCCTTTCCACAGGGCGGCACACTGCGCTGGCCGGGCGGACGCAGCACCCCCATAGTGACGAAGGGCTGGGGTGCCTGGCGCACCCTGTTCGGCGCACATCCCGACGCGAGCCTGCTCGATCGGCTGCGCGCGGCCCGCGCCACGGCGCGCCTTGGCTGGCAGAGCCTGCACCAGCCCGACTACCTTGCCGACCTCACCACCGAACAGTGGTTCAACCGGGTCGGCATGCCGGCTCCGGCGCGAGAAGCGCTGTGGGACTGGCTCGCTCTCGGTCTCGCGGCCGAACCGGTGCGGCAGGAATCGGCCAAGATCCTCGCCGATTTGCTTGCCACCGGCATCCGGCTCGGGATGAAACATCGTCGGGCGGTCACCATCGGCTACCCGACCACCGACCTCGATACGCTCTATGTCACCGGGGCCCAAAGGGTTTTCGAGAAATATGGCGTCGCGGTCCGCCATCGCGCGGTGGCCCGCCGTATCAATATCGACAATGGCGCGGTGACCGGGGTAACGCTCGCCGACGGATCGATCGTCCCGGCCGATGCCGTCGTCTGCGCGGTACCGAATTCGAATATCGGCGGCCTGCTCGACGATCTGCCCGAACATTCCGAAATCTATGCCGCCGCAGATAAATTGGGCGTTACACCGATTGTCAGCACCAACCTGTACCTGGACCGCCCGCTCGGCACCGATGCCGAATTCGAGGCGCTGATCGGCGGCACCGGCGTCATCGACGAGGTCTTCGACCGGCAGCGGATGACCGGGCGCAGTACCGATCAGGCCTGGCTGTACTGCCTGACCACCAGCGGCGCGTACGAGCAGATCCATAAGACCAACGAGCAGATCATCGACGAACAGATGCGCCTGCTGCGCCGCTACTACCCGGCCGCCGAAAACGCGAACGTCGTTCAGGGACATGTGGTTCGGATGCCGAAGGCAACCTTCTCCCAGGTGCTCGGCACGCACGGGCTGCGCCCGGATCAGCGCACCTCGGTGCCGACGCTGGTACTGGCGGGTGATTGGACCGCGACCGACTGGTCGGCCACCATGGAGAGCGCGGTGCAGAGCGCTGCCAAGGCGGTGGACCTGCTACTTGCGCTACCGTCTTTGCCGTGACCACGGAGCGCTCGACGTCTGAGCACCCCACTGCGAAGCCATGCCCGGCGCCCAAGCGCCGCATGTCCGCGGCCGACCGGCGCGCACAGCTACTCGATGTGGCGCGCGATATCGTCGCCGTGGACGGCTTCGGCGCGGTGAGTATCGATCGAGTCGCGCGCGAGGGCGAGGTCGCACGGGCACTGGTGTATCAGCAATTCACCGATCTGTCCGGATTGATGACCGCGCTGGTGGATCGCGAATCGGCCATCGCACTGGCCGGTATCGGCACTCTCGACTGGTCCGACACCGATGACGATGCGGATCGGATCGGCCGCGGCATTCTCGCCTATCTGCATGCCGCGCCGACCAGTTGGCGGATCATCCTCAGCCCACCCGACGGCGGACCGCCGGATCTGCGCGACCGGCTCGAACTCGGCCGGGCCTACGCGCGGGTGATCGGCGCGCGGCATCTGTCGCGCCATGCCGGGGTCACCGTCGATCCGGATGGCGCGACCGAGCGAATCATGCTCGCGGCATTGGAGGAACTGGCCCGGCTGCATCTGGCCGACGCACAGCGGTACCCGGATGAGCTGGTACTGCGCTACATTCGGTCGATCCTGGGGTGGGCCACCCATGTCGAAACCCCGAAAAACGAGCACTGAACAGCGGTTTCAGCGTCATCACGAAATTCTCACGGACACATTGATTTTCTTGTTCCGACGCGGGAGCAACCCGCGCGAAAGAGAGGAAAACCATGAAGATCCGCACCGCGATCGCCGCCGGAATGTTCGCCCTCGGTGCCGTCGCCGCAGCCGGTGCCGCGTCGGCCGCACCCACCCCGATGCACACCCCGTTCATCGGCAACTACGCGACCTACGACGCCTGCGCCGCCGACGGCAATTCCCCGAAAACCGGCGGCACCCAGTGGGAGTGCCGCGAGGTCGCCGACGGCTGGGATCTGTACACCTACTGAGCACTCGGGCACCAGTCTGCGCACCAGGTGTGAAATACCCTATTCTCTGACCTCGTGCGAGTGCTGGTGATCGAGGACGACGAAGGTCTCGGCATGGAAGTCGCCGCGGGACTGCGCTCGGCCGGTTTCGCGGTGGACCTTGCCCCCAACCTGGCGGATGCCGATTTCAAAATCTCCGTCAACGGCTACGACGTGCTCGTCGTGGATCGCGGCCTGCCCGACGGCGACGGTCTGCAACTGGTCGCGGCGCACCGCGCGCGGGGTCAGCGGGTGCCGGTCCTGATGCTCACCGCCCGTGACGCATTGGCCGATCGGATAGCCGGATTCGAGCACGGTGCCGATGACTACCTGGTCAAACCGTTCGCACTGCCGGAACTCGCCGCACGGGTGCGTGCGCTGTCGCGGCGGCGCGAACATCCGGCGCCGGCCCGGATCGTGCTCGGCGATATCGATATCGACCTGCCGCGTCGCCGGGTGCAGCGCGCGGGCATTCTGCGCTCGCTGACTCCGAAGGAATTCGCCGTACTCGAACTGCTCGCCACTCGCGCCGGCAGCGTCGTATCGCGTTCGGAACTCATCGAATGCTGCTGGGACGAAATGGCCGAACCCGCATCGAATGTCGTCGACGCCGTCATAGCCCAGCTGCGGCGCAAACTCGGCGCACCGCCGGTGATCGAGACCGTGCGCGGCACCGGTTTCATGATCGGAAGTGACCCATTCGCACCTTGATCTCCACGGCGGATGCTCGCCCCGCCGTGGCCCGTCTGCGCCGCACCCGCTGGCTGCTCACCGCACTGATCACCGCCATCACCGCGACCTGTCTGATCATTCTCGGCATCGTCGCGGCGACCATCGATACCCGCTCGCGGGAGGCCGCGGTCGACGATTCCCTCGATCGGGTGGTGAGCGGACTGTTCCGCGCCGTCAACCTGCCCGAGGGCGAGGAAACCATCGACGTGAGCCAGCTCGAGAACGATGCCCTGGCCAACGGCGAAGTCGCGGTGGTGGTGCTCAGCGCGCCTGGGAATGGCAGGTGGCAGGAGAATTTCGCGCATCTGCGCTCCTGGCTGCCCAAGGACGACGGCGTCGCGGGACTCGCCGATGACGCGGATCTGGCCGGGGAGACCGTCTTCCGCGACGGATACGACGGTGCGGGCCGCCCGGTCCGTATCGCGGCGACACCCGTCACCTGGGAGGACTCCGAGACCAAGGCGGTGGTCATCGCGGGCACGAATCCCGGTGCGTTCGACCGTGATCGGGCGCTGCTGATCTGGGGGCTCGTCGTCGGCGGGCTCACGCTGGTCGCGTTGTCCGCGGTGGCCGGACATCTGCTCTCGGGCCGGAGCATGCGGCAGGCCATTGTGCTGCTCGAAGAGCAGGAGCGGTTTCTCGGGGATGCCGCACACGAATTGCGCACGCCGCTCACGACTCTCGGTTTGGTCACCGCGCCGCGCCGCCGCAATCCGTACGAGGTCGAGCGGGCGTTGGTCGATGCCAGGGCATTGGGCAGCCGGATGGAGCGGATCGTCTCGGGATTATTGGCGCGTGCGCGAATGCAGGCGGGCGTCACCACCATGGAGAGGGTGCAACTGCTGCTCGATCAGCTCACCGAATCGGTGGTGGAGGAATTCGCGCAGGACAATATCGTGCTGCAGGCGAATCCCAGTGTGGTGACCGGTGATCCGAATCTGCTGAGCCTCGCGGTGCGCAATCTCATCGAGAATGCGATCACGCACGGGGCGGTCAACCGCGGTGCGCCCGTGGAGGTGCATGTGGCCGATGGCCGGGTCAGCGTGCGTGACCATGGGGCGGGTTTGACTCCGCAGTTGTCGAGCAGTCCGTTCGCGCGCGGGGTGAGCGGTGGGCGTGGCAGCGGAATCGGGCTGGCGCTGGTGGCGTGGATCGCCGAATTGCACGGCGGCACAGCGACAATGGAACCCGTTGCGGGTGGCGGCACGATCGCCTCGATTGTGCTGCCGCCGCCGGCGGTCTAGTTCTCAGCTGTCCAACGGGACCGGTTCCAGGATCTCCGCGCGCGGTTCGGGGGCTGCGATGCGCAGCGCATCGGCGGAGGGGTCGTCCGGCTGGGTCTGGGAGCGGATCTCCGCCTCGACGCGTGCTTGGTAAGTGCTTACCTCCCAGTCGATTTCGTCGTCGTCCCAGCCGAGTATCGGCGCGACCAGGTGGGCCACCTGCTCGGCGCAGTTCGCGCCGCGGTGCGAGTATTCGATGGAGATTCTGGTCCGGCGGGCCAGAATGTCGTCCAGGTGCAGCGCACCCTCCGCGGCAGCCGCGTAAACGGCTTCCACCTGTAGATACGACGGTGCGTCCATAATCGGTTGCAGCAGTTCGGGTTTGCCGTCGGCCATGGCCATGACCTCGTCGATGAGCGAACCGTAGCGATCGAGCAGGTGCTTGATCCGGTACGGATGCACGCCATAGGCCTCGGCGAGTTGCACCGTCTGATTGATCAGCGCGAAGTAGCCGTCGGCGCCGAGCAGCGGAACCTTCTCGGTGATGGACGGTGCGACACGCGCCGGAATATCCTGTGCCGCTTCGTCGACCGCGTCATAGGCCATCACCCGGTAGGTGGTGTACTTACCGCCCGCGATGCCGACAAGCCCCGGCGCAACCCGGGCGACGGCGTGTTCCCGCGAAAGTTTGGAAGTCGAATCGCTCTCTCCCGCTAGCAAAGGCCGCAGACCAGCGTAGACACCGTCGATATCGGCGGGCGTGAGCGGAGTGACCAGCACCTGGTTGACCCGATCCAACAGGTAATCGATATCGGCCTTGGTCGCCGCCGGATGGGCGAGATCCAGATTCCAATCGGTATCGGTGGTGCCGATGATCCAGTGCGCGCCCCACGGGATGACGAACAGCACCGAACTCGCGGTGCGCAAAATGATCGCGGCATCGCTGACTATGCGGTCGCGTGGCACCACGATGTGCACGCCCTTGGACGCACGCACGTGGAAGCGGCCACGATTATGCGAAAGCGCCTGGACCTCGTCGGTCCACACGCCTGTCGCATTGATGACCACGTGGGCGCGGATTTCGCCGGTGCGACCGTCCTCGGTGTCGCGCACCTTCACCCCGACGACCCGGTCCGCCTCGCGCAGAAAGCCGACGACCTGGGTGGAGGTGCGAATCACCGCGCTGTAGTGCGCGGCGGTGCGGGCGACGGTCATGGTGTGGCGGGCATCGTCGACGACGGTGTCGTAGTAGCTGACGCCGCCGATCAGCGAAGCGGGGCGCAACCCCGGCGCCAGTCGCAGTGCACCGGCCCGGGATAGATGATGTTGGCCGGGAACGGATTTCGCGCCACCCATGGTGTCGTAGAGCACCAGTCCAGCGGCCACGTAGGGGCGTTCCCAGCCGCGGCGGGTCAGCGGGTAGAGGAAGCGCAGCGGCTTCACCAGATGTGGTGCGAGCCGGGCGAGTGCGAGTTCGCGTTCCCGCAGCGCCTCGCGCACCAGCCCGAATTCCAGTTGCTCCAGGTAGCGCAGTCCGCCGTGGAACATCTTCGAGGACCGGCTGGAGGTGCCGGAGGCGAGATCGCGCGCCTCGACCAGCGCCACTTTCAGACCGCGGGTGGCCGCGTCGAGCGCGATACCCGAGCCGACCACACCGCCCCCTACGACGACCACGTCGAAGTGGTCCTTGCCGAAGCGCTCCCATGCCGTCGCGCGCTGCTCGGGTCCGAGGAACTGCGATTCCGGTTGCTTGGTCATGCGCGACTCCTCCAGCCGACCCCGGCGCCGGGGTTCAGACGACGTTGTGGTCCTTCGGGCACACGATCGAGCTGCTCAGTCGGGCGGTGTTCTGTTGTACAGGCTAAAGGAATCGCCGACGATCCCCTTTTCGGGGCCGAAGCCGTGTCGTCCCCGGCCGCCAACCAGCGCTACTCGCCGGTAACCAACCCCAACACTAGTCCGAGAACCCGCTGGTCGCGATGTGATGCGCGGCGTGCTCTGTCGTTTTCCCCGCCGGACACGCCGGTTTTAGTAGCCTGCACGAATGCGTCGCTATGTGGCCGCCATTGATCAGGGCACGACCTCGAGTCGGTGCATCATCTTCGACCGGCAGGGCCGCGTGGTCGGTGTCGCGCAGCGCGAGCACGAGCAGATCTTCCCGCGGCCGGGCTGGGTCGAGCACGATCCGGAAACCATTTGGCGCAATACCGAATTCGTCCTCGGCGAGGTGCTGCGGAGCACCGGTATCGCCGCCGATGAGATCAATGCGGTCGGCGTCACCAATCAGCGCGAGACGACGGTGGTGTGGGATCGGGCCAGCGGCAAGCCGATTCATCACGCGATCGTCTGGCAGGACACCCGCACCGACCGTCTGGTCACCGAACTGGGCGGCGAATTCGGCGCGACGCGCTACCAGGACCGCACCGGGCTGCCGCTGTCCACCTACTTCGCCGGCCCGAAACTGCGCTGGATTCTGGACAACGTCGAGGGCGCGCGAGCCAGAGCCGAGGCCGGTGAGCTGTGTTTCGGCACCATCGACAGCTGGGTGCTGTGGAAGCTCACCGGTCAGCACATCACCGATGTGACCAATGCGTCGCGCACCATGCTGATGGATCTGCGTACGCTGCAGTGGGATTCGCGGATCTGCGCGGAATTCGGGGTACCGCAGTCGATGCTGCCCGAGATCCGCAGCTCCTCGGAGATCTACGCGGAGATCGGCTCCGGTCCATTGGCGGGCATACCCGTCGCGGGCATTCTCGGCGACCAGCAGGCGGCGACCTTCGGCCAGGCCTGCCTGTCCCCCGGCGAGGCCAAGAACACCTATGGCACCGGCAATTTCATGCTGCTCAATACCGGAACGACGCCGGTATTCAGCAAGCACGGCCTGCTCACCACGGTCTGTTACCAGCTCGGCGGCGAGGCGCCGGTCTATGCATTGGAGGGATCCATCGCGGTGACCGGCTCACTGGTGCAATGGTTCCGGGACAATCTCGGCATCATTTCCGCCGCCGACGAGATCGAACCGCTGGCGCGCAGCGTCGAGGACAATGGCGGCGCGTACATCGTCCCCGCGTTCTCCGGCCTCTTCGCACCGCGCTGGCGCCCGGATGCCCGCGGCGTGATCGCGGGCCTGACCCGCTTCGTCGACAAGGCGCATCTGGCGCGAGCAGTGTTGGAATCCACCGCATTTCAGACGCGCGAGGTCATGGACGCGATGCGCGCCGATGCCGAATCCCAGCAGCTGCGGCTGGAACTGACCACCCTCAAGGTCGACGGCGGCATGGTCGGCAACGATCTGCTCATGCAGTTCCAGTCCGACATCCTCGATGTGCCGGTGGTCCGCCCGGTCGTCAACGAAACCACGGCGCTGGGTGCGGCTTACGCGGCCGGGCTCGCCGTCGGGCTGTGGGAGAGCACCGATGACATCCGCGCGAACTGGGCCGCGGACAAGACATGGCAGCCCGCGATGTCGGCGACGGATCGCGAAACCCACCTCGCCGCCTGGAACAAGGCCGTGGAGCGCACCTACAACTGGGTGGATTGACGACTATTCGGCCGCGCGAGCCAGCCGGTCGATCGCCTCCGCCAATGTCGCCGCGTCCGAAGTGGTGAAGCACATGCGCATGGAGTGGCTGTAGTCGGTGTCGACGGCGAAGGCCGAGCCGGGCACGAAGGCGACGCCGTGCTCGAGGGCTCGGGGCAGCAGCCGATCGGTATCGGTGCCGTCGGTGAAATCGGCCCACACGAACATGCCACCGGCGGCATCGGTGCAGGTGACGCGGTCGCCGAAGCGGGTGCGCACGGCGTGCACGAGCGCCTTGGCGCGGTCGCCGTATGCGCTGCGGACGGTGTCGACGTGACCGGTCAGCCAGGTTTCGTCGGTGAGCAGGTCGGCGGCGATCTGGTGGGTCAGCGCCGAACCGCACAGGTCCGCGCCCTGTTTCAGCAATTCGACCGCGCGACAGATCCGCTCCTGCGCCACCATCCAGCCGACCCGCAGCGCGGGCGCGAGGATCTTCGAGGCACTGGACAGCCGAATCACGTTGCGGGAGTAAGTTGCCACGGGATCGGGCGAGGGCCCGTCGAACCAGAGCTCACCGTACGGATCGTCCTCGATCACCCAGAAGCCGTAGGTATCGGCGAGTTCGGCCAATTCACGACGACGCGGCGGACTCATCGTGACACCACCCGGATTGTGGAAATTGCTCACTGTGTGCACGACCGTCGGACGCTCACCACGTGCCAGCAGTTCCTTCAGCACATCCAGCCGCATGCCCTCGGAATCCAAGGGCACCGCCACAATTCGCGCACCGGCGGCGCGGAACACTTGCAGCGCACCGACATACGCCGGATCCTCGACTACCACCAGCGCGCCCGGATCCAGCAGCACCTCGGCGAGCAGCGAGAGCGCTTGCTGCGAACCATGCGTCACGAACACCTCGTCGAGCCCGACCGCGCGGCCGAGCTTCGCCGACTCCCGCCGGCGCAGCACATCGCGCAGCGGAGGCCACCCGCGCGACCCGGTGTACTGCAACACCGCGGAACCGCTCAGCGCCGCATCGGCCGCTACGACGAGCCGCTCCCGGGGCATCAACTCCGCATCCGGCAAACCGCCCGCGAGGCTGATCACCTCTTCGCGCGTGGTCAGCTCGAGCAGGTCACGAATCGCCGAACTCTTCAGTCCGCCCAGTTTGGTTGCGAGCGGTGGATCGATCGGCGACATGGAAACCTCCGAGGGGACGCGAAACCCCACTGTCCCACACCGCTACCAAATTGTGAAATATTCATCCCATGATCTGAGAGCTCAGGTGCGCTCCCGGATGGCGAAGATCACGGTCTTGCCGTCCCGGACCACCGTGATGATGGTCTGCCGGTAGACATTGGTCGTGCCGTCGGGGCGATGTTCGGTCAGGTCCACCTCGAACGTGTCCGCCGCCGACTCGGCAATCCGCAGGCAATGCGTGGTGCCGACCGGAATCTGGTCATTGATGGCCTGCTGGATGACCTCGGCCGTCGACACATTCTCGGCATCCGGCGCGACGAATCTGCGCGCCCGCTCACCATTGCGGTCGACGTAGAACTCGTACTGGAAGCCGAGGATCGCACCGGGGCCGGTCGACGTGTCGCCCTGCCCGTTGCCGCGGGTCACCTTGCCGTCTTTACTCGCGGGGCAGCTCAGCGCGGCGGAAGTGCTCGGCGGTGCGGGCGGCGCCGCCTTCGGACTGCCCTTGTCGTCGCGGCTGACCGCGACGAAGGTCACCACCAGCGCCAAGACCACCACGATCGCGGCGAGCACACCGAGCGCTACCCATCGACCGCGCGAACTGCGCCGGGTCGGGGTCGCGGTGATGGTGTCCGAGATCAGCTTCGGCGCAAGGCGTTTAGCGATCGGATCATCGGCCCAGGACAGACCCGAGGCCTCGGACGGCGGCTTCGGCACCCCGCCGGATTCGGTCGGGCTGTTCCACCAGGTATCGCGCTGGCCTGCCGCGGGAGTCGCGTGCCGGACGGTGGCCTCGTTGGGGTCCGGTTCGACCGGCGGCTCGGGTCGGCGCGCCGGCGGCTCCGGTCGCCGGGTCGGCGGCGCATCGCCGAACACCGTCGTATCCGGCGCGCGGTACTGCGGGGGTGGCGGCGGCACCGTCGGCGGTTCGTCGGCGGGACGCCAGATCAGCTCGGGATGATCGGTGCCGGGCTCGGGCACCGACCACTGCGGTCGAACCTGTTCACCCGTCGGCGGACCGAATTCGCCGACCGGCGGCCCGAATTCGGAGACCGGCGGGCCGAAATCGTCCAACGGGGGTCCGAATTCCGACCCGGTCCGGTCGGATTCGTTGTCCCTGCCATCACCCTCGGAGCCCACACCAAATCCTTTCCCCAGGACACACGTGTGGGGCGGTCGAGAACGACCGCCCCACCCGTCGAATCAGCTCGTGTCAGTACTGGAGTGACCCACCCCACTGGGTGGTGACCCCGGCAACGTTGACCGTCTGCGGAGCCAGTTCGCCTGGCGGCACCGGAAGTTTAACTTGTGCGGCGGCCTCGAGGGCAGCCGCGCCGCCCGGCTGTTCCCGAATCCAGTGCTCGACAGCGGCCTTGGCCATGTTGGCCTGGGTGGTGTCGAGGACGACCTCGGTCTTGTTGTCGGCCAGACCCTCACCACCGGTGTAGGAAGTGACCTTGACGGTGTTGGCGCCGATGTACTCGACCGACACACCGGCCTCGCCCTGACCGGTCGGGGTGCGGTACCCGATGGTGCCGACGTAGCCCGAGGCGTTGTTGAAGTGGTGGGTGTTGGCCACATAGCCGGGCGCCAGACTGCCGCCGTCGATATTGGCGCCGATCTCCTGGTGCGGGCCGTCCATCTCGACGACCGGCGCGGCCGGCGCCTGCTGGAAGCGCGGGGCCGACCAGCGCGGCTGCTGCACCAGCGTGTCGGTCTCCGGCTGCTGCGCGGTCCGGGCGTTCGGATCGGTCGGGGTGACCGCACCCGGCGCGGTGGTACCAGGCTGCGTGGGCTTCGGAGCCGTGCCGGGGGCCGTCTCCGGCACCACAGCGGGTATCGCAGGTCCGGTCTGACCGGGGACCGGCAGCGGGGCGACGCGCGGGGTGGTCACACCCGGCTGGGTCGGTCCGGCCAGCTTCGGATCGTTGGGATCCTTTGGCTGATTCGGCATGACCTGGTTCGGATCCGGCGTCGTCACACCCGGCTGGCTCGGCGTCGGCTTGGCCTCCGGCTTCCCCGGATCCGGCTTGGTGGTCTCCGGCTGGCCCTGATCCGTCGGCGTGGTGCTGCCCGGGTCGGCGGGCGCGGGCGCCGGCGTGGTCGGTGTACTCGGCTGATCCGGAACTGCCCCCGCCGGCGCAGCGAAGAGCGTGGCCACGGCCGCCGCGGTGGCCAGTGGCAACGATGTGCTCGCCATCGCTCGCTGCGCCCGACTCGGCTTACGATGTTTCACTTTTCGCAATCCCTTCCCGTGTGCGACCGAGTGGGTCGCACGCAGTTATCCCTGGTGAGACGCTTGGTCCACGAATGAGGACCGCCGAACGACCAAGCGGCCGTTCGCCGTTCCCGCTGGAAAGGATCGATCCCCCCACACAGAACCCTCGCGATCGCCCGCCGATCGCATCTCTGCGGGAAGTGAACCACATGCGCGCCTTACTGGCAACGCGATGAAAAACGCCACAAGACAGTGAGTCTCGGGGCGGCTGGGTTCAGTGGCGGTTAGTCGAGGTCGTCGTGACGCATCAGCAGGCGAGCCGCCTCGGTGACCGAGCCGGTGAGCGACGGGTACACCGAGAAGGTCTGGGCGAGATCGTTGACGGTCAGATTGTTCTGGACCGCCAGCGCGATCGGCAGGATGAGCTCCGACGCGATCGGGGCGACGACCACACCGCCGATGACCACACCGGTCGCGGGCCGACAGAAGATCTTGACGAAACCCCTGCGCAGACCCGACATCTTGGCGCGCGGGTTGGTATTCAGCGGCAGCATGACCGTGCGCGCGGGCACCTCGCCGTTATCGATGGCCGTCTGGCTCACGCCGACCGTCGCGATCTCCGGACGGGTGAATACGGCCGAGGCGACCGTCTTCAGCCGGATCGGGCTGACGCCCTCACCCAGCGCGTGATACATCGCGATACGGCCCTGCATCGCGGCCACCGAGGCCAGCGGCAGCAGGCCGGTGCAGTCGCCCGCCGCATAGATACCTGGCACCGAAGTGCGCGACACCCGGTCCACCCGCAGATAGCCACCGCGGTCGAGTTCGATGCCGACCCGTTCCAGGCCGAGGTCGTCGGTATTGGGGATCGAGCCGACGGTCATCAGCGCATGCGTGCCCGTGACGGTGCGGCCGTCCGAAAGCTTGACCACGATCCCCGCGGCGGTGCGCTCCACCGCATCGGCGCGCGCGTGCTTGACCAGTTCGACACCGCGTTCGGCGAGCGCGTCCTCGAGCACCAGCGCGGCATCCGCGTCCTCACCGGGCAGCACCCGGTCGCGGCTCGAGACCAATTTCACCCGCACACCCATTTCGGTATATGCGGAGACGAATTCGGCGCCGGTCACACCCGAGCCGACCACGACCAGGGTCTCCGGGAGTTCTTCCAGGTCGTAGAGCTGACGCCAGTTCAGGATGCGCTCACCGTCCGGCTCGGCGCCGGGCAACACGCGCGGGCTCGCACCAGTGGCGATCAACACCACTTCGGCCTCGACGGCCTCCTCGGTGCCATCGGCCAACAGCGCGCGCACCCGGTGCGCGGCCATCCCCGTGGCCGGATCACTGAGCTGTCCGCGTCCGGCCAGCACCGTCACGCCAGCGGCCTGCACCTTGGATCGGATATCGGAGGACTGGGCCAGCGCCAGCGCCTTCACACGAGCGTTCACTTCGCCCAATTCGATCTGGGCCTGGCTCGGATCGAGGGTAATGCCCAGGTCACGGGCACGACGCAGATCGGTGCGCACGCCCGTCGAGGCAATAAAAGTCTTCGACGGCACGCAGTCCCACAGGACGCACGCCCCGCCGATGCCGTCGCTATCGATCAGGGTGACCGTGGCCCCGTGTTGGGCCGCCACCAACGCCGCTTCATAACCGGCCGGTCCGCCACCGATGATCGCTATGCGGGTCATGGATACCTCCGCTGGAGCTGTTCGACCGGGATCTCCGGTGCCGGTAAACAACGTTAGCTGGCGAACACACGGTCATCTCGCCGGGATAGAGACGATGCGCGCAGGTTATTGGATACCCTTGCGTCGTGCCGATCTACGCCGCCTACGGGTCCAACATGGACTCGTCCCAGATGCTCGAGCGCTGTCCGCACTCCCCCATGTACGGGACGGGCTGGTTGGAGGGCTGGCGCCTCACCTTCAGCGGTGACGACATCGGCTGGGAGGGCCCGCTGGCCACCGTCGTCGAGGAGCCCGACTCGCGGGTGTTCGTGGTGCTCTACGACGTATCCCCCGAGGACGAGGAGCGCCTCGACCGCTGGGAGGGTTCCGATTTCGGGATCCACCACAAGATCCGGCTGCGCGTGACACCGAGTGCGGGCAGCGGTTCCGAACCCATCCTGGCCTGGCTGTACGTACTCGATGCGTACGAGGGCGGCCTACCGTCGGCACGCTATATCGGCGTGATGGCCGACGCGGCCGAAAAGGCAGGCGCGCCAGCGGAATACGTGCATGCGCTGCGCACTCGCAACAGCAAGAATGTCGGCCCCGGATTCTTCGGTAGCTGAACGAACGCGCAAACGGCCGACCTCTTTGTCGAGGTCGGCCGCTTCTTTGTCTTCGTCAGCTCGCGTTCAACACGATGTTGCTGAGCACCCGGACACCGACGGCAAGCGCGCGCTCATCGAGATCGAAGGTCGGCTGGTGCAGATCCAGCTGTTCGCCGTGCCCGGACCAAACGCCGAGGCGGGCCATCGCGCCCGGCACCTCCTCCTGATACCAGGAGAAATCCTCACCGCCACCGGACTGCAAGGTGTCGGCGAGCGCGTCCGGGCCGAGCATGCGGATCGCGTCCTCGAACATCCTGGTCGAGTGCTCGTCATTGACCACCGGCGGTACGCCGCGGCGGTAGTTCAACTGGTAGCGCACCCCGGTCGGGGCGAGCAGGCCTTCCACGATCTCGCGCACCATCGGCTCCAGCAGCGACCAGGTCGCGTGATCGCCGGTGCGGACGGTGCCGGTGAGCATGCCGGTCTGCGGTATCGCATTGGGCGCCTTGCCCGCGCTGACCGCGCCCCAGACCATCACCGTGCTGGTGCGCGGGTCGATGCGGCGGCTGAGCAGACCGGGCAGGCCGGTGATCACGGTGCCGATGGCGTAGACCAGGTCGCTGGTCAGATGCGGACGCGAGGTGTGGCCGCCCGGCGAATCGAGGACCAATTCGATGGTGTCGGCCGCCGAGGTGATCGCACCGACCCGGATGCCGACCCGGCCGACCTCGAGGCGCGGATCGCAATGCAGTGCGAAGATCCGGTCGACGCCCTCCATCGCCCCGGCGGCGACCATATCGATGGCACCGCCCGGCATCACCTCTTCGGCGGGCTGGAAGACGAATCGCACGCCGACCGGCAGTTCCTGATCGGCCAGCGCGAGCGCGGTGCCGAGCAGGATCGTGGTGTGCGCGTCGTGCCCACAGGCATGCGAGACGCCGGGCACGGTCGAGGCGAAGCTGAGACCGGTGAATTCCTGCAGCGGGAGCGCGTCCATATCGGCGCGCAGTCCGATGCGCGGTGCGTCCACCGGACCGATGTCACAGAGCACTCCGGTGCCGTTGGGCATCTTCTGCGGCGTCAATCCCGCCTTGGTCAGCCAGGCCGAGACGAACTCGGTGGTGGCGAATTCGGTGCGGGAGAGCTCCGGGTTCGCGTGGATGTGCCGGCGCCACTGGACGAGATCGACCGTGTGCTCGGCCAGCCAGGAATCGACCGCATCCGGGCCGACTTCCGCGATATCCGATTGTGCGGCGCTCCCCTGGCCCCCCTTGGTCGCGCGCGTCACCGTCCCGGAGCGTGTCGCGTGCGCCGCGGAACGGCCGGTAATGCTCACCGAATGTCCTCCTGTCGTTGAACGAGCCGTTGCAACAACCTGTCCCTATGTACTTGATCGCGGGCTACGGCGATAGCGGTACGCGCGAGCGCGATCGCACCGTCGGTTACCGCACGATCGGCCGAGGCGTTGACACTCGCCGCGGCGAAGCCGGGCTGATGCGTCACCGCCCCACCGGCATCTATGCCGATGACCGGATGTATGCCCGGTATGACGTTGGTGACGTTGCCCATATCCGTACTCCCGAGCGGTCGCTGCGCCTCGAGTTCCGGTGCGATCGGCACCCGGCCCAAGTCCACGATCTGCTCGCGATAGGCAAACAGTAATCCCGAATCGGGCGTCAGCTCGGTATATGTCGGCGCAACCGTCCGGATTTCGTGAGTGCAGCCGGTTGCCAGCGCACCCGCCTCGAAACAAGCCGACGCTCGTCGCATCAGATCGTCGAGGGATGCGGAGTCGACTGCGCGTAGGTAATACAGCAGTTCCGCACGTCCGGGAACGATGTTGGGGGCTACGCCACCGTCGCTGACTATACCGTGCAGTTGCTGTCCGGGTCGGAGATGTTGACGCAGCAATCCAAGAGCAACCTGCGCGACGGTCACCGCGTCGCCCGCATTCCGGCCCAATTCCGGGGCGGCGCTGGCATGCGCCTCGTGGCCGTGGAAGACCACCGCCAGATCCGCCAGCGCCAGCGAGCGCGCGTCGACGATATCGATGGGGCCGGGGTGCACCATCAACGCCATCGCGACACCGTCGAAGACGCCGCGCTCGAGCATCAGCACCTTGCCGCCACCGCTCTCCTCGGCGGGTGTTCCGAAGACGACGACGGTGATGCCGAGCGCGTCGGCCACCTCGGCGAGGCCGAGTCCGGCGCCGACCGCGGAAGCCGCGATGATGTTGTGCCCGCAGGCGTGCCCGATCTCGGGCAGTGCGTCGTATTCGGCGCAGATACCCACCGTGAGCTCGCCGGATCCGTAGGTCGCGCGAAATGCGGTCGGCAGGTCGGCGATGCCGGTCTCGACGGCGAAACCGCGCTCGGCCAGCGGCGCGATGGTCTTGGCGACGCTGCGGGTTTCCTCGAACGCCAACTCCGGCTCGGCGTGGATCGAATGCGATAGCGCGACCAGTTCGGGCGCTGCGGCCAGGATCGCGGCCTCCGCCGCCGCACCCGGGTGCGCGTGGTGGTCCGTGCGTGATTCGGGGTGCCCGCTGCGCGGTGGTGGCATGGCACACAGTCTGGCACTGCGCCGACGATCGGGCGTACCCTGCGCCGCGGGGCGATGCCGCCGTGCGGCGCAAGGTTTGTGATCAGCTTGCGGTTATCCCGGGGCGAACGCCAGATTCTCCGGGGTGGTGGGGGTCGCGAGCCCGGCCAGCGCCTTGGCGTGCAGCGACCGCTTGATCACCGGAAGATTGGGCTTGCGATTTGCCGCGAGGGCGCCCGCGCGCTCGATCGCGGACTTCAGCAACACATCAGCATCCGCCTTCGTGTCGACGATTCCCGCGGAAATGGCCTCGTCGGCGGCGAAGCGGTGACCGGCGGTCATGGCCTGGACGCAGACCTGATTGGTGAGGCGCTCGGTGAGCAGCGCGTTCATGCCGACCGTGAACGGCATGCCGAGGTGCACCTCGGGCAGGCACCAGAAGCCGCGGTCGGCGCGCATCACCCGGAAATCGTGGGATGTGGCGAGCATGGCGCCCGCGCCGAAGGCATGACCGTTGACGGCTGCGACCGTAGGCAGCGGGAAGGTCAGCAGGCGGGTGTAGATGCTGTGCACGCGATCGAGGTAGCCGTGCATCTTGTTCAGGTTGCCGAACAGCCAATCGGTATCGAGCCCGTTGCTGTAGAACTTCCCACTCGCCGTGGTCACCAGCGCCGCCGGTCCCTCGGACGCCTCGACCTGGTCCAGCAGCCCGTGGAATGCATCGATCCAATCCGGATGGAAACGGTTCTCGCTGTCCGTCTGCCCCTCGCTCCCGAGGTAGACGACGAACACATCCCCTTCACGTTCCAGATACGGCATGCGTGCAGCGTAACGGCTATGCCGCGCGACACCTACTCGCAGGTAGCTAATGCTCGGCGGATCGCAGGCAGCAAGCTTCAAGGCACACCCAGCCCCGACAGAGCGAGTCTTACGAGCGACGTTCGCGGCCCGTCTCGCGGCCGAGTGGCCGAAGCGCATGCGCCGCAGGCGCGAGTCTCGGCCGCACCGCTAGCGACTGCTTGCAGGTCGCTCGAAAGGGTCGGCCGCGAACACCAGGGGGCCGCGAACACGCAGCGCCGGAGGCGCTGCAAATCAAACACAGCTATCGTGACGGCATGCTTGCCGAACAGGCCGCGAAGGCGATTGCCGAACGTACGGGAGTGGAACGGCACCGGGTTGCGGTGGTGCTGGGATCGGGTTGGCAGGAGGCGGCCGCGGAGATCGGGACGCCTTCGGCGTCGGTGCCGATGCCGGAGCTGCCCGGATTCGGGACGCCGAGTGCGCAAGGGCATGTCGGGATGGTGCATTCGGTCGCCGTCGACAACACGCCCGTACTGCTGTTGATGGGGCGTCAGCATCTGTACGAGGGCTATCAGCCGAGCGATGTCGTGCATCCGGTGAGCGCGGCGATCGCGGCGGGCGTGGAAACCGTGGTGCTCACCAATGCGGCGGGCGGGATCCGGGACGGACTGCGCGTCGGTGAACCGGTGCTGATCAGCGACCATCTCAATCTCACCGGCCGCACGCCGCTGGCGGGCGCGACCTTCGTCGATCTCGTGGACGCGTGGGATCCCGAATTGCGTGCGCTGGCAAGGGAAATCGACCCGAGCCTGACCGAGGGCGTGTACGCGGGCCTGACCGGACCGCAGTACGAGACCCCGGCCGAGATCCGGATGCTGGGCACCATGGGCGCGGACCTGGTCGGCATGTCGACGGTGCTCGAGGTGATCGCGGCACGGGCGCTCGGCGCCCGAGTGCTCGGAATCTCGCTGGTCACCAACCTCGCCGCGGGCGTCACGGGTGCGCACCTCTCGCATGCCGAGGTACTCGCCGAAGGACATGCCGCCGCACCGCGTCTCGGCAAATTGCTGCGCGGCGTACTGGAACGGCTTTAGATGCTGCGCTTCGGCACCGCCGGGCTCCGCGGGCCGCTGCAGGACGGGCCCGACGGCATGAACCTGGACACGGTGAGCCGGACGACCGCCGGACTCGTGGACTGGTTACGCGGTCGCTGCCTAGGTGGCGGCGCGGTGGTCGTCGGGCGCGACGCCAGGCACGGCTCCGCCGAATTCGCCATCGCAACCGCGGAAATCTTTGCCGCCGCGGGCTTTCCGGTCACGCTGCTGCCGCGGCCGCTGCCCACCCCGGTAGTCGCCTACGCGGTGCGTGAGCTGGGAGCCGTTGCCGGAGTACAGATCACCGCATCACACAATCCGGCGACGGACAATGGCTACAAGGTGTACCTGGACGGCGGTTCACAGCTGATCGCACCGGCCGACACCGAGATCGAGCGCTGCATCGAGGCCGTCACCGAGCCGATCGCCCGCACACCGGTCACACCGGCCGCCGATGACCTGGTGCGCCGCTATATCGATCGGGTGGCCCAACTGCCGGAGTTGATCGGCGGTCCCGGCGAGCGCTCCGATGTCCGGATCGTGTTGACACCGCTGCACGGGGTCGGCGGCGATACAGCGGTGGCTGCCCTCACCGCGGCGGGATTCAAGCATGTGCACGTCGTCGGTGCGCAATTCGCGCCCGATGCCGACTTCCCCACCGTCGCCTTCCCGAATCCCGAAGAGCCCGGTGCCACCGACCTTTTGCTCGCCACCGCCACCCGGATCGGCGCGGACCTCGCCATCGCCCTCGACCCGGACGCCGATCGCTGCGCCATCGGAATCGCGGACGGCGACGGCGGCTGGCGCATGCTGCGCGGCGACGAAACCGGCGTGTTGCTCGGCGATTACGTGCTGCGGACCGCGCCGCCGGATTCATTGGTGGCGACCACCATCGTGTCGTCGCGACTGCTCTCGAAACTCGCCGCCGCCCGCGGCGCGCGATACGCGGAAACGCTGACCGGCTTCAAATGGCTGGCCCGCGCGGGCGACGGTCTGGTCTACGCCTACGAGGAGGCCATCGGTCACTGCGCCGACCCGGCCGCGGTCCGCGACAAGGACGGCATCTCCGCAGCCGTGCTGGCCGCCGATCTCGTCGCCCGGCTGAAGACCGCGGGCCGCACCCTCGCCGACGAACTCGACGACTACGCGGTCGAATTCGGCCTGCACGCCACCGACCAGGTTTCGCTGCGCCTACCCGACCCGGCCGCCGCCGCGGACCTGGTGAACCGCCTGCGCGCCGCACCGCCCGACGAAATCGCGGGCGAGCCGGTCGAATACACCGATCTGCTCCAGGTACGCGGCCGAATGCGCACCGACGCACTGATTTTCGAGGGCACCAACTCCCGCATCGTGGTGCGGCCGTCCGGCACGGAGCCGAAACTGAAGTGCTACCTGGAGGTGGTCGAGCCGGTCGCAGCGCGGGATACACTCGCCGCCGCGCGAACCTCGGGTGAGCGGCGACTTGCCGAGTTGCGGGCATACTGCGGGCGGCTCGCGAAATAGCTCACGGGGTGGCGGGGACCGCTACCGGATTGTGTTGGCTGGGCTGCGGTGGGTCCTGTTGTCCTGCACTGACTTCTCAGATCTGCTGGCCCAAGATTGTTTTGCCTTCCCCTGGTTCTCCCGGCCGTGCCGGGCACGTCGTCTGCCGTACCCGGCTTACCTCCCGCAGTCAGGCGGGCAGCCTGTAACTTCCAGCCTCGAGAGTTTGCCGAAGGTAGTCGAATGGTGGTTGTGGGCGGGGTTTTCGACAACCATTTGACTACCCTCGGTGGGGACGAGCTGCCATTTGACTACGCTCGATGGGGCGGGGGTCAGCGGGGGCCGAATTGGCGGTCGCCCGCGTCGCCGAGGCCGGGGACGATGTAGGCGTCGGAGTTGAGGCCCGAGTCGACGACCGCGGTGACCAGGCGTACGGGTAGGCCCGAATCGGCAAGGGCGGCAATGCCTTCGGGGGCGGCCACGACACAGACCGCGGTGATGTCGGTGGCGCCGCGGGCGGCGAGCAGTTGCAGGGTGTGGCGCATCGAACCGCCGGTGGCCAGCATCGGGTCGAGTACGAAGACCGGCATCTCGGACAGGTCGGCGGGCAGTGATTCCATGTACGGCACCGGCTGATGGGTGGTTTCGTCGCGGGCGATGCCGACGAAACCGACCCTGGCGTCCGGAATGAGTTCGGCGGCCGCGTCGACCATGCCGAGTCCGGCGCGCAACACCGGAACCAGCAGCGGCGGCTGCGCCAATCGCGTTCCCTCGGTGTCGGATACCGGTGTGGTGATCGGGAAATGGATCACCGGCGCGTCGCGCAGCGCCTCGTAGATCAGGATTCCGGTGAGATCACGCAGTGCGGCGCGGAAGGCCGGATTGGCCGTGCCCGCATCGCGCATCGTGGTGAGCAGGGCGGCGGCGAGTGGATGGTCCACGGTGTGCGTGCGCATGTTGGAACGATAAGGTCGAAGACGAGTTCGGCGGCAAACCTCCACCCGAATTTTTTTCGAACGGCTGGAACCGATCGGTAAGGCAGCGCGTCGAACTAGGTGGATGACGTACTCTGCCTGGGAACAAACAGATGGGGGAAGCACTATGCGAAAGATGTCGGCCGACACCGAGGGCATCACTGCCTACAGCGCGACGGCCGCGACCATGTCAGGTGATCTCGCCGCCGCCGGAGTGAGCGCCGCGGCCGCCGATCCCACTCTCCTCGGCCCCATAATGGGCTTGATCGGCGGCGATTTCATGGCCGCCTACGCTGCGGCCCATGCCGGGCATGTCGCCTCGATCGGTCAGTTGTCGGCGGTGCTCGCGAGTATGGGCGGTGCGGCAGCATCTTCGGCCGTCGTCCTCGAAGAAACCGACCTGAACAATGCCGCCGGGCTGAATGCCACCGGACTGGACGGGTGACGCCGTGATCGATGTCAGCGCCCTGGTCCAGCCACTGCTCGACCTGCTCTCCAGCTTCGGCACCGGCGTGCTGCCCACCGGCGGGCCCTCCGACGCACTGACCTCCACCTCGACCGCCGTCGACCAGGTGCACGCGGTCGGCCGCAACAGCATCAACCAGGTGAACAACGCATGGGACGGTGCGGCGGCCGATGCCGTCACCGCGAAGGCGCTGCGGGTGCAGACCTCGGCAGCCAGCATTTCCGACCGCGGCAACGACATGGCTACGGTGGTGAATCAGGCTGCCGCCCAGGTCGAAACGGGCCAGAAGGAGCTGAACGGGATCGTCCAGTCGTTCGTGAACCAGGCCACCGGTCTCGGTCCGGCGCTGGCCACCCCCGAGGGACTGACGGTGCTCGTCGGCTCCGCGATCGACCACATCGGTCAGGGGCTGAATGTGGTCGGCCGCGTACGCAACGAACTCGATACCCAGACCGCGTCGATGAACGAGCTGACTCCGGCGCCGTCGACGCCGTCGCTGTCCAATGTCGCAGGCACGGTCGGCACCGCCACCCAGGGTGCCTCGCAATTGTCATCGACGGTGAGCAGCGTCGCGAGCGGCGCCGGCGGCATGCTCAGCAGCCTGATGAGCACCGCGAGCAAAGCCAGCACGACCACCGCGAGCACGGCGTCCAGTTCCAAACCGAGTAGCAGCACCACGACCGGGACCGGGCAGTCGTCGACCTCCGGCAAGGGCGTGAAGATCACCCTGCCGGACGGCAGTGTCGTGGAAGCCCCGAACGAGAAGGCGGCGACGGCGGTCAAGGCGGCCATCGGCGCGGTCGGCACGCCATATGTGTGGGGTGGCAGTACGCCCGGCTCCGGACTGGACTGCAGTGGTCTCACCAAGTACGCGTACGGCGAGGCCGGTGTCGATCTGCCCAGGCTGGCGCAGGAACAGGGCAACGGCCATATGCAGGTTTCGCCGGGCGATCTGATGCCGGGCGATTTGGCAGTGTGGGATGGCCACGTCGCGATGGTGGTCGGCAACGGGCAGTTCGTCGAGGCCGGTAATCCGGTCCAGATCAGCTCGGTTCGGACCGACAACATGGGTATGAACTTCTATGGCTTCTACCGGCCGACCTCATAAGTGAGCGGAGCGAACGAATAATGTCCCAGCCCCAGACCCCACCGATACCCAATGTCACGGTGGCGTCGAGCACCAACCGATCGGGCACCATCTCGGTCCGGGCCACCGACCAGGGCATGCCGATCGAGATCAAGTTCGAACGCAGCGAATACCGTTACGGCGCACAGACTCTGGCCGACGAGATCCTGCGACTGACCAAGCGCTCCACCGTTGCCGCCCGAGCCCGCCGCCGCGAGCTGCTCGCCGAGGCGGGTATGCCCGCCGACATCCTGGACAAGCTCGGCCTGCCGACGCGCCAGGCCGCGGTGGACGAACTGGACCGGATCGATGACGCGGACACGGGACCGACGAGCTGGATGAGGCCGGTTTGAGCGAGCGAACAATGAGCACAGCTGCCACAGCAGTCATGCCGGAGCCGAGCGGCAGCGAGGCGCAGGCCATGAGCGAGCGAAGCGAACGAATCATGAACACAGGCGCTCCAGCGCTCATGCCGGAGCCGAGCGCCAGCGAGGCGCAGGCATGAGCGCTGAGATGGACGCGTTGGTCGCCAACGCGACGGCGAAACTGGAAGCGCTCGAGGCCGCGCTGTACGGCCTCAAGCAGGTGCACGGCCGGTTCCGGACCGAGGACGGCACAGTCAGCGTCGAGGTGAACAGCGACGGTGCCCTGGTCGCGCTGAGCCTGTCGGAGTCGGTCACCTCACTGCCGCCCGCCGAGGTCGGCCAGCTGATCATATGGGCCTGTCGCCAGGCCGCCGAGGACGCCGGTACGCAGCGATCGAAGGTCGTTGCGACACTGAACGAGTCATTCGTGGTAGCGCCGGAGGGTGCCCCGGGAAGCGTTGGGGGCGGGCCGGATAGTCACTGACTCGGAAGGTCGATAGGCTTCCGCACATGGCTTCTGGAGACATCGTCCCGATCGAGCTCGGCCTGACCGACGGCGATCTCGTCACCCTGTGGGCACCGCGCTGGCGCGACGGTGATGACGAGTGGGAGGCGTTCCTCGGACATGAGGACTCGCTGTACGGTTTCGAGACCGTTGCGGAGCTGGCCGCGTTCATCCGGACCAACTCCGATAACGATCTCGTGGACCATCCGGCGTGGAAGGTCGTGGCCGGGCTGTCGGCGGTCGAACTGGAGCCGGAGGAGAACTTCACCTTCGATCTGGTCGGGGTGCCGGAGCTGGTCGCGAGCGATCCCGATGTCGACACTATCGCCGAGCTCGACGACACGCTCAGCATGGTGCGCAACATCGGTGAGGTGTGCGAGCTGGAGACGGTGACCAAGTTCTTCGGCTCCCATCCGGTGGTCGGCGCGCTGGCCAGCGGCGTGAGCGCCTTCGTCGGGCGCGACGGCGAGGAGCTGTGGGATCAGATCGGCGCCGCCATCGCCAAGGGCTGGGACGATGTCCTCGACGCCATCGACTCCGTGGTGCAGACCCCCGAGGTCGATGCCGAGGCGGTCGCGGTCGCGGAGGCCGAGCTGCTCGCCGCGGAGGAGAACGTCGTCGACGCCGATGACGCGGCCGACAGCGAGGAGGACGAGGAGTTCGAATCCGTCGACCTCGATGCGGACGACGAGGAAGAAGACGAAGAGGAGGAGGAGGAAGACGAGTCGTTCTGGCACGAGGTCGGCATCGACCCGGTCAAGATCGTCACCTCCGACGGCACCTACTTCACGCTGCGCTGCTACCTCGACGACGAGCCGATCTTCCTCGGCAAGGACGGCTCGATCACCGTATTCGGCTCCGAGCGCGCGCTGGCCCGCTACCTGGCCGATGACCACGAGCACGAACTGGCGCGGGTGAGCACCTACACCGATGTGCAGACCGCCGCCGTCGACGGTTCGCTCGAGGTCGAGGTGACCGACGAGAACGTCTACGTGCTGCCCGGTCTCGCCGACGATCTGGGTGAGGGCCCGGAGGCGGTCGATATCGAACAGCTCGATCTGGCGGTCGAATTGTTCACCGACGCAGCCGATTACGCCGATGACGACACGGTGGAGCAGGCGCTGGCGCAGTCCAACCCGCTCGGCTGGTACGTCTCCTACCTGCTGAACCCGGACCCGACCCGTCTGGCCCCGAACCCGCCGTTCACCGCGGAGGCCCAGAGCTGGCGGGACCTGGAGCGCAACTTCGAGTCCAGGCTCACGCAGGAGAAGTAGGGGCTAGCCGAGCAGGACGGCGTAACCCGGCTTGATGATGTCGTCGATGATGCGCAGCCGCTCGGGGAACGGGATGAACGCGGACTTCATCGCATTGATGGTGAAGCGTTCGAGGTCGCTCCAGCCGTAGCCGAAGGTGTCGACCAGCTTGAGCATTTCCTGGCTCATGCTGGTGTCGCTCATCAGGCGGTTGTCGGTGTTGACGGTGACGCGGAAGCGCAGCCGCGCCAGCAGGTCGAACGGATGCTTGTCGAGTGAGGGGACCGCGCCGGTCTGCACATTCGACGAGGGACAGAGTTCGAGCGGAATTCGCGTATCCCGCACGTAGTTCGCGACCAGTCCGAGTTGCGCGTCCTCGATCGCGCCGGGAACGGTGATGTCGTCGGTGATCCGCACACCGTGGCCGAGCCGATCGCAGCCGCAGAACGCCAGCGCCTCGTGGATGGACGGCAGCCCGAACGCCTCACCCGCGTGAATGGTGAAATGCGCGCTATTGGCTCGCATGTACTCGAAGGCGTCCAGGTGACGGCTGGGCGGAAAGCCCGCTTCCGCGCCCGCGATATCGAAACCGCCTACGCCACGGTCGCGCCACCGCACCGCTAGTTCGGCGATCTCGCGTGAACGCGCCGCATGCCGCATGGCGGTGAGCAGGCAGATCACCACGATCGGGCGACCGGCCTCGGCCGCGGCCGCCGCACCCTCGCGGAATCCGGCGAGGGTGTGTTCGACCACCTCGTCCAGGGTCAAGCCGCGCTCGAGATGCTGTTCGGGAGCGAAGCGCACTTCGGCATAGACCACGCCGTCGGCGGCGAGGTCTTCCGCACATTCCCGAGCCACGCGACGCAGGCCCTCGGGGGTCTGCATTACCGCGACGGTGTGCGCGAAGGTTTCCAGATAGAGCTCGAGCGAGCCGCTGTCGGCCGCATCGCGGAACCACGCCGCCAGTTCGGTCTCATTGTCGGCGGGTAGGTCGTCGTAACCGCAATCGGCGGCGAGCTCCAAAACCGTCGCGGGACGCAGACCACCGTCGAGATGATCGTGCAGCAGCGCCTTGGGAGCTTGGCGGATCGAGGCAAGGGTCAAAGGCATCGGTCCTGTCATGACCACACGTTAGCCGCACGGACCCGTTCATGCGGCTGTGATTGCGCTCTCCGCCACCCCCACCCGAGACATAACCCGCAATGTCCCTGCTCGAGCCCACCTCGAGTACCGGAAAGCCCCTTTAACCAGCCAAGAATTAACGTAGCGGTCGGTTTTCTGCCTGCTTGCCGCAAACCTTTTGCCGCCAACTCGGTGCGCTCGACTCGCATTCGGACTCGAACGTATCGCAGTCGTCCGATGAGTGGACGGCACACACCGACGCACAGAATTGGCGCGCCACGCATGCGGGTTGCCGGTCGATCGGCCCGCGACGAGCGAGCTCATGCGGGCAGGGTGAATTCGTTTGCGGGCAATACGAGTCCTTGCGTGGCAGCGCGAGTTCATGCGGAGCAGGTGAGGTCGCGCGGCCAGGCGAGCTTGTGCAGGCCGGGTGGATTTATGCGCACCATCCGAATTCACCCGCTAGAAAATCGTGTGTCAGGCGAAATCGGGTGCGGTGTGGGGTCAGGGGGTGATGCGGTCCAGGGTCAAGGGGGCTTGCGGTGGGGGCGCGGTTCCGATGGTGAACGAGTTTTCGAGGGCGGCAAGGGCGCCGGGGAAGGCCTCCGGTGTGTCGGTGTGCAGGGTGAGCAGGGGCTCGCCTGTAATTACGGAATCGCCTGGTTTGGCGTGCATTTCGATGCCCGCGCCGAATTGGACGGGGTCGCCCTGGCGGGCTCGCCCCGCGCCGAGTCGCCAGGTGGCGATGCCGACGGCCATCGCATCGAGGTGGGTGAGCACACCGTCTCGCTCGGCCCGCACGGTCTCGGTGTGCCGCGCGCGCGGCAGGGGCGCGTCCGGATCGCCGCCTTGGGCCTGAACCATCGCGCGCCAATGGTCCATTGCGCGACCGTCGGCGAGGACGTCGGCCGGGTCGATATCGAGTCCGGCCTGGGCGACCATCTCGCGGGCGAGGGTGAGCGTCAACTCGACGATGTCGGCGGGGCCACCGCCCGCGAGCACCTCCACGGATTCGGCGACCTCGAGCGCATTGCCCGCGGTGCCTCCGAGCGGAGTGTCCATCGCGGTCAGCAATGCCACCGTCCGCACCCCGGCATCAGTGCCGAGTTCGACCATGGCTGTTGCCAATTCACGCGCGCCGTCCAGAGTTTTCAGGAAGGCTCCGGAGCCGACCTTCACATCGAGTACGAGCGCGGCGGTGCCTTCGGCGATCTTCTTGCTCATGATCGAGCTGGCGATCAGCGGTATGGATTCGACGGTCCCGGTGACATCGCGCAACGCGTACAGCCGCTTATCGGCGGGGGCGAGATCGGCGCCCGCCGCGCACACCACCGCGCCGATGCCGGGATCGGACAGGATCTCCCGCATCCGCGCCACCGGCACATCGGCCCGCCATCCCGGGATCGCCTCCAGCTTGTCCAGCGTCCCGCCGGTATGCCCCAACCCGCGCCCGGAAAGCTGCGGCACGGCGGCCCCGCACGCCGCGACCAACGGTGCCAGCGGCAACGTGATCTTGTCCCCCACCCCGCCGGTCGAATGCTTGTCCACCGTCGGCCGAGGCAGATCGGTGAAGTCCATCCGACGGCCCGACGCGATCATGGCATTCGTCCACCGCGCGGTCTCCCGACGCGTCATCCCCCGCCACACGATGGCCATCGCCAACGCCGCCATCTGCTCGTCGGCCACCGCCCCCTTGGTGAATCCATCTACCACCCAATCGATCTGAGCATCCGACAGCTCCCCGCCGTCCCGCTTGGCCGTAATGATCGAAACCGCGTCCACTGCCGTCACACCGGCAAGTCTGGCACGGGACACGCTCGGCCCCTGGAACTTGTCGGTACCCTCCGATAGCCTCTGCGCATTATCGAGTCGACGCTGGGGGAGCAATGACGCACGCACACCTGGACCGCTGCGTGACGGATGTGGAGGTCCGCATCCGCGAGGCCGAAGAGGGCTTCGGCGAGTCCCAGCTGAAGCTCACGCGACGAGTCACCGCAATCGAAATCGTCCAAAAACGAAGCTTCTGCCGCATCCTCGAACACCTCGGCGTCCCCACCGACGAAATCTCGCAGATCACGGTGACAACCCAAGCCGAGATCGACGCCGTCCTCCACGAAGATTGCTGACGGCGACCACCATGACATCCGCACACATCGATCGACGCATCACGAAGCCCGAAGCACGAGTCACCGATATCGAGGAAGGCTACGGCGAATCCCAGCTCGGACTCACGCGACGAGTCACGGGACTCGAGATCTGGGCCATACGTGTCACCACACACGCAAACGGCGTGGGGCAGAACGTGAAGCTCATCGCCGAACACCTCGGGATCAGTCCGGTCGACACACCAGCGATCAGCATGCCGACCGACGACGAGGTCGATGCCGTCCTCGACGAAGACTGCTGAGGGCCGACATGACATCTGCCCATGTGGATCGCCGGGTGACGAAGCTCGAAGCGCGAGTAGACGAGATCGAAACCAGCCACAGCGACGCGCTCTACAGTCTCTCCAGAGACGTTCGGGGGTTGAAGATCTTCGCGCGCCAACTCGCCGTGCAGACGAGCACGGTCGGAGCGGGCATCGCACTGATGATGGAGCGAATGGGGCTACCGCCGATTCAGCTCACCGATGTCGAGATGCCGACGGAAGCCGAAATCGACGCATCGTACGAAGAGGATTGCCGAGAGCGACCTAAGTCTGCCCGGCATCCAGATCGTCGGGTCCGAAGGCGTCGGGGAGCAGGGTTCGAAGCGGCACGGGTCCGGTCTTGTGGTCCACCAGAAGATCGGCCCCGCCATGTTCGTAGAGCAGCTGTCGGCACCGCCCACAGGGCATCAGGATTTCGCCCCGGGAATCGGTGACCGAGAGCGCGAGCAACCGGCCACCACCGCCCGCGAACAGGTTCCCGATCAGTACGCATTCGGCGCACAGGCCTAATCCATAGGAAACGTTTTCCACATTGCACCCGACAACCACTCGGCCGTCGACCAGCCCGGCCGCCCCGACCGGGAATCGAGAATACGGCGCGTACGCCCGCCGCATGACCTCATATGCGCTGGTTCGTAATAGTTTCCAGTCGATATCCACGTGTTCGCTACCTTCCGTGGTCGAGGGTCGGTTTCGGTATGGCGGGCGGCTCGGCTGGTCGAATTCTCCCGTCCCGGCCCGTTGTCGCCCGGCGCGCCCCACGCCTGACCGCGAGCCTGACCAGATCCCGATGCGCGGCAACCGATTTCGGATATCATCGAATTCCCTTCGGCCCCTTCGGAAGGCGGAATCGGTGTCCGGTCCGGTCAGCGACGGCCTGTGGAATTCGCACGTCACGCCAGAAAGCTATGCGGGCCGGTACCAGGACGCGGTGCTCGAACAGTACAAGCTGTATGTCGAGATGGCCGACCGGATCAGCGCCCGCCGCAGCCTGACCAATAGCTTCTTCCTGACCCTCAACACCAGCGCCTTCACGATCATCGGCGTAATGCTGCAACTCCATCCGGGCCGCGCGGTGTGGACGCTGGTGTGCCCGACGGTGGCGCTGGTCGTGCAGTGCGGAGCCTGGTACTACCTGCTGCGTTCTTACCGTCAGCTCAATGCGGCCAAATATCAGGTCGTCGGCGCACTGGAGGAGCGATTGCCCGCGTCACCGTATTGGCGTGCGGAGTGGACCGCACTCGGTCAGGGCCGAAACCGGCGTCTCTACCGGCCGCTCACCCACCTCGAGCAGTGGGTGCCGGTGATATTCGCGCTCACCTACGTGATCACCTATGTCGTTGCCGTCCTGAAGTGATGTCGGCATGACCGCGGAGGATCTTCGACAACGTGTGCGCGCGACGGAATCGAAGGCACTGTGGTCCGGGCTCGGCAACACCGCACTTGCGCTGCCGTGGGCCGCGGCGATCATCGGATTGATCTTCTTCGCACCGGAACCGCTGCACCGCGGTATTCCCGATGTGTCCCTGTCGCAGTGGCATCAGCTCGTGCTGTTTCCAGCGGTCATCTGCGGATTCGGGTTGTGGGAGCGCGGCTACGAAGGGGCGCGCAACTGGCATGCCTGGTACAGCGCACATCAGGTGCGCCGCAAGGTCGACCGCCATCCCGACCGCGCCGCACTGTTGGTGCCGCCACTGGAGGCGCATCTGAAGGAACTGCGAGCGATACGGGGCCACCATCAGGTGGCGTTCCGGCGGGTGCGGTGGGTCGTGATTCCGCTCGGCCTGATCATTGCGGTGCTGCTGTTCGGCGTGCAGACCGAGGACCCCGATGGCACGCTGCGCGATGCTCCGGCCGCCGTGGTGCCGCTGGTCGCGGCACTCGCGGCCATATCGGTGGTCATCATCGCGTTCGCATTACCACGCTGGCGACGCTGGTACGCGGCCTATACCGCCGAAAAGTGGTCGAACAGCCCGGCATACGCCGCGGCGCTCAGTCACCTCGGTCCCGACCCCCGCTACGTTCGCGCGTCCGAGATTCCTCCACTGCGAGTGCAGTTCGTGCAACCGAAGCCGGTGGATTACCGATTGACCGTGGTGTCGTCGGCACGCAACGTATTCAAATCACCGCCGCTGGAGATCGCCTATCTGCGTCTGTTCGAGAACCAGGCCAGAGTCCGCAATTTCCTGCACGGCGCGTGGCGTGAATTCGGCTATGTCTACATTCTGCGCAGCTCGGGTTCGGTCAGCCCGGCGGAGGTCGCCCGTGCGCGGGCCGACGACGCGATACGCACCATGTTCGCCGCATCGCCGCGCACCTTCCGTACCGCGCTCGCCGGATTCGGATCCGAGCCGCTGCCGCCGGGTAAGCACCGGCTGACCGGGATCACCAATATGCCCGAACGCGTGCACGATCCGGCCGGTAGCTACCCCGTCCGCGCACTGCTATGTCACGGCAGTTTCTGGAAGAGCGCGGTCGACCTGCTGTTGGCCAGAGTCGACCTGGTGGCGGTCGATCTGTCGGGATATGTCCCGGCCAACACCGGAACACAGTTCGAACTGCAGCGGGTGATCGACCGCTTTCCGATCAATCGGGCGGTGCTGCTCTGCGATGCGGGCAGCGACCGCGCTTTCATCGAGGCTCAGGTGCGCTATCACTGGTCGCAGATGGCTACGGGTTCACCCAACGCCGGTGCCGCCGAACGCACGATCCTGGTCGCCGTCACGGGTGCGGGGCGTCCTGCGGACCGCGAACTCATGACGCGGTTGCTGGAACGACGCCGATGGACGTCATAGCGAAATCCAGCTGTCGCCGACCGGAATCTGCGATAGTTTTCTGTTACCGATGAGTAGGTTATCGCCCGTCGAATGAGACATTTTCCACATTGCCGACGCTCACAATTCGCCCCGTCGAACTGAGAGCCCCGGCGCCGACCGGAAACCGCGAGCTCGACACATAGGCAATGTGTATAGATTGAATTGCCTTGTCGCGCAAGATTTTTCAGTCGCATTCCGTTATCGGCAGCCCCTTCGGGGCCTAGCCGCACATGCCCGCGCAGGGGTCACGGCGCAACCCTTTACGCATCAAGAAAGGTAAACCTAACTCGCTCGACTGTAGCGCAACGCACGGCCTACCGAATTAGTTCCGCGATTGCGAGGGGATTAGAGTCCAGAACAGATCGGTTCAGGTTCCCGGCGGCGGGCCCCGCGCGAGCTATTTGGAGCAGCAAAGCGCAGCCACCTGGGCATTTACATCCACGTCGCCTGCCTCGGACTTGCAACCGGGTCCATCAACGACGTTGGAGGCACCGCACTCTATGACCACGATAGAAGCTCCGGCACAGCCGAAGCGGAAGACGCTGTACCGAGGCGACCCCGGAATGTGGTCGTGGGCGCTGCACCGGATCACCGGTGTCACCATCTTCTTCTTCCTCTTCGTGCACGTCTTGGACACCGCACTCGTTCGGGTCAGCCCCGATACCTACAACCACGCCATCGAGACCTACAAGAACCCCATCGTCGCGCTGATGGAGATGGGCCTTGTCGTCTGCGTGCTGTTCCACGCGCTCAACGGCGTACGCGTGATCCTGGTCGACTTCTGGGGCAAGGGCCCGAAGTACCAGAAGACGATGCTCTGGGTGATTCTCGCCATCTGGTTCCTGCTGGTGGTTCCGGCCGTCGGCCGCCAGTTCTTCTACCTGTTCACGGAGCACTGATCCCATGAGTGAGCGAAGCGAACGAATGATGAACACAGCCGCCAGTGCGGTCATACCGGAGCCGAGCGTCAGCGAGGCGCAGGCATGAGCGCACCCGTTCTCGGTAAGTCATACGACCGGCCCGCGAGCCTGGACCTGCCCCGCTCGCCGCGTGCCCGCTCCAACAACAATTTCGAGAAGTACGCGTGGCTGTTCATGCGCTTCTCCGGCCTGCTGCTGATCGTGCTGGTCCTCGGCCACATGACGATCATGCTGCTGCTCGACGGCGGCGTGAAGCGCCTGAACTTCGCCTTCGTGGCCGGCCGCTGGTCCAGCCCGTTCTGGCAGTTCTGGGATCTGAGCATGCTCTGGCTGGCCCAGCTGCACGGCGGCAACGGCCTGCGCACGGTGATCGCGGACTACTCGCGCAAGGACTCGACCCGGTTCTGGCTGAACAGCCTGCTGGCCATTTCGATGATTCTGATCGTGGGCGTCGGCACCTACGTCATCTTCACCTTCGACCCCAACATCAGTTAGGAACAGGCGAACTCGATGAGTGAATCCCGGATTCAGGAGCACCGCTACGACGTCGTCATCGTCGGTGCCGGTGGCGCCGGTATGCGCGCGGCGATCGAGGCCGGTCCCCGGGCCCGCACCGCCGTTCTGACGAAGCTCTACCCGACCCGCAGCCACACCGGTGCTGCACAGGGTGGCATGTGCGCCGCGCTGGCCAATGTCGAAGAAGACAACTGGGAATGGCACACCTTCGACACCGTCAAGGGTGGTGACTACCTGGTCGACCAGGACGCCGCGGAGATCATGGCCAAGGAGGCCATCGACGCGGTGATGGACCTGGAGAAGATGGGTCTGCCGTTCAACCGCACGCCCGAGGGCAAGATCGACCAGCGGCGCTTCGGTGGTCACACCCGCGATCACGGCAAGGCCCCGGTCCGCCGCGCGTGCTACGCCGCCGACCGCACCGGCCACATGATCCTGCAGACGCTGTACCAGAACTGCGTCAAGCACGACGTGGAGTTCTTCAACGAGTTCTATGTGCTCGACCTGGTTATGTCCGAGTCCGAGCGCGGTCCGGTCGCGACCGGTGTGGTCGCCTACGAGCTGGCCACCGGCGAGCTGCATGTCTTCCACGCGAAGTCGATCATCTTCGCCACCGGCGGTTCCGGCCGGATGTACAAGACCACCTCGAACGCGCACACGCTGACCGGTGACGGTATGGCGATCGTGTTCCGCAAGGGTCTGCCGCTGGAGGATATGGAATTCCACCAGTTCCACCCGACAGGCCTGGCCGGCCTGGGCATTCTGATCTCGGAGGCAGTCCGCGGTGAGGGCGGCATCCTGCGCAACGCCAGCGGTGAGCGCTTCATGGAGCGCTACGCCCCTACCATCAAGGACCTCGCGCCGCGCGACATCGTCGCCCGTTCGATGGTGCTCGAGGTGCTCGAGGGCCGCGGCGCCGGACCGAACAAGGACTACGTCTACATCGACGTGACCCACCTCGGCGAGGACGTACTCGAGGAAAAGCTGCCCGACATCACCGAATTCGCGCGCACCTACCTGGGTGTTGACCCGGTGAAGGAACTGGTGCCGGTCATGCCGACCTGTCACTACGTGATGGGTGGCATCCCGACCCGGATCCGCGGCGAGGTGCTGCGCAACAACACCGATGTGGTGCCCGGCCTGTACGCCGCCGGTGAGTGCGCGTGCGTCTCGGTGCACGGCTCCAACCGCCTCGGCACCAACTCGCTGCTCGACATCAATGTCTTCGGCCGCCGCTCCGGCATCGCCGCCGCGGAGTATGCCCAGCGCACCGAGTTCGTCGAGATGCCGGAGAACCCGGCGCAGATGGTGCAGGACTGGCTGGCCATGCTGCTGTCGGATCACGGCAACGAGCGCGTCGCGGATATCCGCACCGAACTGCAGTACACGATGGATATGAACGCCGCGGTGTTCCGCACCGAGGACACCCTCAAGCAGGCGCTCACCGATATCCACGCGCTCAAGGACCGCTACACCCGAATCACGGTGCAGGACAAGGGCAAGCGCTACAACAGTGACCTGCTCGAGGCCGTCGAGCTGGGCTTCCTGCTCGAGCTGGCCGAGGTCACCGTGGTGGGCGCGCTCAACCGCAAGGAATCGCGCGGCGGCCACGCCCGCGAGGACTACCCGGACCGCGACGACGTCAACTTCATGCGGCACACGATGGCCTACAAGGAGGGCGCGGAGCTCATCTCCGATATCCGCCTCGACTTCAAGCCGGTGGTGCAGACCCGCTACGAGCCGATGGAGCGTAAGTACTGATGACTGCCGTACTCGAAACACCCCCGCAGAAGGCCGCACCGGTTCCCGAGGGCTCGGTCATGGTCGACGTCAAGGTCGCCCGGTTCAACCCGGAGGACGACAAGGGCGCGCACTGGGAGACCTTCCAGGTGCCGGTCCTGCCGACCGACCGCTTCCTGAACGTGCTCATCTACATCAAGTCCTACCTGGACGGCACGCTCACCTTCCGGCGCTCCTGCGCGCACGGTGTCTGCGGTTCGGACGCCATGCGGATCAACGGCGTGAACCGGCTGGCCTGCAAGGTGCTGATGAAGGACATGCTGCCCAAGAGCGGCAAGTCCCTCACCATCACCGTCGAGCCGATCCGCGGCCTGCCCGTGGAGAAGGACCTCGTGGTCAATATGGAGCCGTTCTTCGACGCGTTCCGTGCCGTGAAGCCCTACCTGATCACCTCGGGTAACGAGCCCACCCGCGAGCGCATCCAGAGCCAGGCCGACCGTGCCCGGTTCGACGACACCACCAAGTGCATCCTGTGCGCCTGCTGCACCACCTCCTGCCCCGTGTACTGGAGCGACGGCAGCTACTTCGGCCCGGCCGCGATCGTGAACGCACACCGCTTCATCTTCGACAGCCGCGACGAAGGCGCCCGCGAACGCCTCGACATCCTCAACGACGTCGAAGGTGTCTGGCGCTGCCGCACCACCTTCAACTGCACCGATGCCTGCCCCCGCGGCATCGAGGTGACCAAGGCCATCCAGGAAGTCAAGCGCGCACTGCTGTTCGCCCGCTGACTCCTGGACCAACCTCACCGGCACGAAAAACGAAGGCCGCCTACATCTTCGGATGCAGGCGGCCTTCGCCATTCGTGCGCTCATCAGCCGTGCCCACCAAAGACCGTTCGCTCATATCGAACACATCTGCATCCAGTCACCAGCTGCCTTTGTCGTCTGCGCAATAAACGGCGGTACGGATGCGTTCCAGGGGGCATGAGTGAACCGAAAGTAGAGGTAGTCGGCGTTCCCGCGCGCAATGCGTACGAGATCCGACTCGATGGCACGACCGTCGGCGAGGAGCGGTATTTCGATGACGGTGCGCACCGTGTGTTCTATGCGACCGAGGTCGATCCGGCGTTCGGCGGCCGGGGATTGGGCAGCGTTCTGATCCACGACGCGCTCGCGGACACGGTGGCGAGCGGCCGCCGGATCGTGCCGGTATGCCCGTTCGTGGTGCGGTGGGTCACCAGGCACGACGACTTCGCGGCGAGTGTCGACGAGCCGACACCCGCACTGCTGCAACGCATTCCGGCGCTGCCCCGCTGACCGCATCACGCACCGGACCGGTGCAGCGGTGCGGCGCTGGCCCACCCGTCCCCCGCGATCACCACGTGGTCCAGGAAGCGCAGGCCGACGGTGCGGGCGGATTCGATGAGCAGCGTGGTCGCGCGACGGTCGTCGAAGCTGGGGGTCGGGTCGCCGGAGGGGTGATTGTGCACGACCGCGAAGGCGCGGCCGTCGTGGCGCAGCACGGTATTCAGGATTTCACGGACCGGGACGGCGACCTGATCGATCGCCCCCTCGGCGACGAATACCTTGTGCCGCAAGCGATTCTGCGCATCGCACACCAGCACCAGCAGCCGTTCGACGCGGGCGCCCGCGAACAGCGGCAGCGCCACCCCGACGACATCGGCGGCGCCGTCCAGGCGCGGTGCGGTCTCCGGACTGTTGCGCGCCCTCGTGCCGAGGTGGAAGGCGGCGATGATGGCCGCTGCCTTGGCCTCTCCCACACCCA
The DNA here is from genome assembly GCF_055584605.1 of Nocardia sp. NPDC102475. Taxonomy (NCBI): domain Bacteria; kingdom Bacillati; phylum Actinomycetota; class Actinomycetes; order Mycobacteriales; family Nocardiaceae; genus Nocardia; species Nocardia sp. NPDC102475. Next base: position 169,686 of record NZ_JBVJLS010000013.1, read on the forward strand.
CGCGCCGCGATAATTCCTCCGGCCGTGCGGCCGCCAGCCCTGCGATGCCGCCGTGCTCGGCGATCAGTTCGGCGGCCATATCCAATGCGCTTTCACCGCGGCGACCTTGGCGCAGCAGCACGGCGAGCAATTCGCTGTCGCTGAGCGCGTGCGGGCCGAGCGTGAGCAGCCGTTCGCGTGGACGTTGGCCGGATGGCAGTTTGGCGATGGGTACCGACATCAATCCCCCTCGAATGCGATGCGATCTCCGCATCATGCCAGCACCCACCGACAGGCCGGATGCGATGGCGACCATGGTCTGCGCACCGCGACCGGGTCGGGCAGACTGAGTGCGCGGGTCCAACCATGGGGGAGGAATGTTCAACTGGCGCAGGCGGAGCGCGCGGCACATCGGACTCGCCGCAGTCTTTCTCGCGGCCGCCTGCAGTGCGCAGGCTCAGCCCTTGCGGAGCCCGCACCTCGACAACACCCCGGGCATCGGCAAGTACTACCACCAAACGCTGGTATGGGGTCCGTGCGACGGTTTCGAGAACGGCGCGAACCGCACCGGACTCGAATGCGCCCGCGTCACTGTTCCCATCGATTACGCCGAGCCCGATGGCAAAACCGCCCGCCTCGCGATCTCACGGTTGCGTGCACGCGGACGGAAGGTCGCCTCGATCCTCACCAACCCGGGCGGACCCGGCGGTATCGGCCTGACGCTGCCCGCCGACCTCGCGCAGACACCGCTGGCGCAACGCTTCGATGTGATCGGCATCGATCTGCGCGGACTCGGTGCCTCGACGCCGAAACTCGTTTGCAGCACGCCCGAGGAGCTGGCGGCCGAACGTGCCGGTCTGCCAGGGGAATACCTGCCCTTCTGGATGTCGCAGGCCGAACACGACAGCATGGATCTGGCCGCGAAATGCGTACAGCGCACCGGATTAGCGTTGCTGTCACATGTCGGAACTTCCGAGTCAGCCGCCGACCTCGACATCGTCCGAGCGGCACTCGGCGAGGAGAAGCTGACCTACTTCGGCGTTTCCTATGGCACGCGACTCGGCTCGACCTATGCCGAGATGTTCCCGGATCGGGTGCGTGCCATGGTCCTGGACGGCGCGGCCGATCCGGCCACCAATATCGCCGATCCGGTGATCGTCTATGCCGGTATGCAACGGGCTTTCGACGCGTATGCCGCCGACTGCGTCAAAGCGCCGGACTGTCCGATCGGCACCGATCCGGCCAAGGCATCCGAGCGCATGGCGGCATTGCTGCGCCCGCTGGCCGACCGCCCCGCCACCACGAACGACGGTCGCGGCCTCGGCTATTCGGACGCCACGACCGGGGTGATCTCGACCATGTACACCTCGAAAGCCTGGCCGGCGCTGACCCGCGGCCTCACCGAACTGACCAGGGGCCACGGCGATATCCTGCTCACCCTGGCCGACCGCTATCTCGCGCCCGAGTCGGTGGACACCGGTTACAAGACCGCCGTGAGCTGCCTCGACGACCGGCGGATCACCGATCGAGCGAGCGCGCTCGAACTGGACCGGCGGGTCCGCGCAGCTGCCCCGGCGTTCGACACCGGCCGCGCGGCCGATTGGGTTCCGTTCGACGCCTGTACCTTCTGGCCCGTTCCACCGACCGGCCGCCCGCATACCCCGACGGTGGCCGGCCTGCCGAAGTTGGTGGTCGTCTCCTCCACCGGCGATCCGGTCACGCCGTACCAGGGCGCGACGAATCTCGCCCGCGCGCTGGGCGCCACGTTGGTCACTTATGAAGGCATCCAACATGGTTCGTTCCTGGACGGCGTCGAATGCGTCGACGAACCGGTCCTGAAGTACCTGATCGAGCTGACCCCGCCCCAGGAAGGGCTGCGCTGCCCGACGCGGTGAACCCGATCAGCCGTCGGCAACCGCGATCTCGGGTCCGGGCAGGGGGGACAGCACACCGGCAGCCAATCGCTGCAATTGGTGAAGTTGCCGCTCGTGCACAACGATTCGGCGCAGCGCCTCGTTGATGGTGGCGCTGCTCGTCGACGTGCCCATGATGGCGGCCGCGGCGGCGAGCAGTTTCTGGTCGAGATCGATCCGCACGGATTTCATGCGCCCTCCTTCGTACATTCGCCATATTGCTTTATCCGGTCCGCTCATGTCTGGCAAATCGGGCACAACGTCGGAATTCGCATTTGACTAATTACCCTACGGGGGTATAGTTCCCCGCATGGAGCACGAGCACGGAACGCCCGTCGAACACCACGAACATGCCGGGCATACAACACATTCCGCGCATGCGGCAGCCGCCGGGCATACTCAGCACGCAAACACCGAGCATCACGCTCCGGCGTCCTGGCGGATGGCCGCCCAGGCCACCCTGCACTGCCTCACCGGCTGCGCGATCGGCGAAATCCTCGGCATGGTGATCGGCACGGCACTCGGCTGGAACAACACCGCGACCATGGTGCTGGCAATCGTGCTTGCCTTCTTCTTCGGCTACGCGCTGACCATGCGCGGCGTACTGAAGGCGGGTCTGCCGCTGGCCGCCGCCATCACGACCGCGCTGGCCGCCGATACGGTCTCGATCACGGTCATGGAAATCGTCGACAATGCCGTCATCCTCGCCGTGCCCGGCGCCATGGACGCACACCTGGATACGGTCATGTTCTGGGCATCACTCGCCTTCTCCCTGGTGGTGGCCTTCATCCTCACCACGCCGATCAACAAATGGATGATCGGCCGCGGCAAGGGCCATGCGGTGGTGCACGAATTGCACGGTCACCACTGATCAGCTCGCCGCCGCAGGAGCCGGTCCGCTGCCGGTAATAACGCGAAAAAGCCCGCCCAGCTATACAGTTTGATCAGCTGGGCGGGCTTTTGTTGTCGCAAAGACCCCGCGGTGCTTGCATCGACGTATGTTCACCGAAGCTCAGCTGTACTCGCCGGTGACCAGATCCGGCGATGGCGATGTCATGGTGCACTTGAGCGACGAGCACCCCGGCGTGCATGATCCCGATTACCGCGCCCGCCGCAATGCGATCGCCGCGCTGGCGCTGGATTACGCACCGGGTAAACCCCTGCCACAGATCGACTACACCGATGAGGAACAACAGGTGTGGCGCATCGTGTCGGCCGAACTCGCACGCAAACACCAGAAGTACGCCGCCACCGAGGTGCTCGCGGCCGCGGCCCGGCTCGATTTGCCGAGCGATCACATTCCGCAGCTAGACGAGGTCTCCGCGGCACTGGTCCCGCTGACCGGATTCCGCTATGTGCCTGCCGCCGGTCTGGTACCGCTGCGCGAGTTCTTCGGTTCCTTCGCCGACCGCACCTTCCACTCCACCCAGTACCTCCGGCACCATTCGGCCCCGCTATACACCCCGGAACCCGATGCCATCCACGAGATCATTGGGCACGCCAATCAGATAGCCAGCCCGCGCTTCGCCGCCATCTACGAGGCGGTCGGCGCGGCCGTTGCCCGGCTGACCACCGAGACGGCGCTGAAGTTCCTCGCCGATGTCTTCTGGTTCTCCATGGAGTTCGGCGTGGTCCGGGAGAACGGCGAAATCCGTTGCTATGGAGCCGGATTGCTGTCCTCCTACGGCGAGATCGAGGAGTTCCAGCACGCCGAGTTGCGACCGCTGGACGTGGCGACGATGGGCACCGCCGTCTACGACATCACGCACTACCAACCGATTCTGTATTGCGCACAGTCGATTTCGGAGATCGAGGATGTGATCGGCGGCTTCTTCGCCAGCATGGACGACGATTCGCCGGACCGTGTACTGCACACGGCTGGTAGAATGTGACACATCATCGTTTAAAACTCGAAAGTTGCTGGGAGACATAGCGTTCGGCAAATTCAGACCTGCCGCGACAACCGACCGACCGACTGTTAGCCTGCCTCGCGTCCGATCTCTTCGAAGGGGCGCGAGCCGAGATGACAGCTGATACAACAGATTCCACAACCGAGACGCCGCTGTGGCTACAGGGCCGGGACGCGGTGGTCGCCGCGACGCCGGCCGAGGACTGGCGCAACGGCGCGCCCGATTACCACCTGACCAGGCAAACCGTGCCGCGCGAGCGCACCACCGACCACGCGGCGGGCTCGCTCGAGGCCGTCGTCGAGGACCTGGTGCGGGTCTTCGAAATGGAGGTCTCGCACAAGAAGGATCCGGCGACCTGGGTTTCGCTGGTGGCCGAGCACTACCGGGGGCGAGTCAACGGCGGGCCGTGGCAGGACGCCGAGGAATTCGCCAGGATCGGCAGTTACAACATCCTGATCGGCGATAACCCGTACTACGAGGTCGAGCAGGAGACCTTCGAGTCCTCCCACGAGACCTTCCACACCGCCTTCCCGAACGGCTTCTTCTGGGAGGTGCTCGAGGTGCTGGCCGGACCGCCCGCGGTCACCTTCCGCTGGCGGCACTGGGGCCGCTACGACGGCGAATACAAGGGCAACCAGCCCACCGGCGCATTGATCGAGATGTTCGGCGTGACGATCGCCAGGGTCAGCGACGACCTGCGCATTCTCGAACTCGAGCACTTCTACGACAACAACAAATTGCTCGGCCCATTGGCACACGGGTGCCCGGTTACCAAGTCCGGCTAGGATTTTCGGCCGCTCGGCAGCACTACTGCTTGCCGAGCGGTAACCCCGCCTCCAGGAAATCCAGTGCGCGACTGAGGTTCTCGGCATTCAGCGGGTTGAACCTCGCGATGCCGAGCGCGACTCCCGCGATGGCACCTGCGGTCACGCGTATCTCGAAATCGTCCGCATCCCGGCCCATCTGGTCGGCGAGCAGGCCCGCCATCAGGTCGATGCCGCGTTGCAGTTCCAATCCGATGGCCGCGCGCAGCTCGGGCACGTGATACAGCAGCGCCTGACGTTCCTGTTCGAACGCCAGCTCGGCTGCGGGCAGATTCGCGAACACCCCCGCGACCGCATTGCGGAACGCCGTCATCGGCGGGATGTCGTGCGGCTGGGCCCGTATCGCATCGATCATCAGTGGATCGAGATCGTCGGCGAGCACCAGCTGTTCCTTGGTCGGGAAATAGCGGAAGAAGGTGCTGGGTGATACCTCGGCCGCCGCGGCGATCTGCTCGATGGTGGTCTCGGTATAGCCCTGCTCACGGAACAGCCGGAACGCTTCTTCGCGAATCGTCCGGCGGGTCCGTTCCTTCTTCCGCTCGCGCAGGCTCTGCGCGGCCGTCCCGTCCGCGGGCAGCTCAACCGACATGTGTCGATTCTGGCCCATCGACCGGCACCAGCGCGTCCGGTATCGCATCCTCGTGTTGCGGTGCGGCCGTGGACCGCCCCGGCAGCACCCGCAGTGCGAGCGGCACCGCCACCGCACAGAGAGCCGCACACACCCACAGCATCGCGCTCATCCCACCGACGAACGCGGACTGCACCTGCTCCAGCATGGCCGCATTGCCGGTCGACTTCGCAACTGCCACACCGGCATTCACGCTGTCGCGAATCGGATCGACATTCAACGCGCCGAGATCGCCGCGGTACACGGTAGCCAGGACTGTGCCGAGCACCGCCACCGCGATGGTGCCCGCCGCCTGACGCAGCGCCTGCACCAGTGCCGAGCCGACGCCCGCACGAGCCACCTCGAGATTGTCCAACGCGACCGCCATGCCGGCCGGCAGCCCGAGGCCCATGCCCGCGCCGGTCAACCCCACCCATACGGCCACGAACCAGTACGAGGTCTCCACTTCGGTCAGCCCGCCCAAGCCCATGCCGACCGCAAGCACCGTCAGGCCGAGTCCCACCATCAGCGCCGGTCCCAGTTTCGGCTGCAACCGATCGCCCAGCCGCGATCCGATCAGCAGTCCGCCGATCAACGGCAGCAGGCGCACGCCGCTGCCGAGCGCATCCGCGCCGAGGACCGCCTGGAAGTACTGCGGCACCGTGAAGAACAGGCCGAACAAGCCGAACGTGATGATCACGGTGAACGCCGCGCCCCAGCGGAAGCCGGGGCTGCCGAACAGGCCCAGATCGACCAGCGGGAAACTCGCGCGCCGCTGCCACGCGATGAATACCGCGACAGCCGCGACGCCACCGAGCAGCGCACCCCAACCGAGCCCATCGCCCCAACCCTTGTCACCGAGCCGGATGAATCCATAAGTGACGCCGACCATGCCGAGAATCGACAGCGCGACGCCCGGCAGATCCATCGGCCGCAGATCCGGGTTCCGCGACTCCGGCACCAGGACCGCGATGGCCAGCACGCCGAGCACCACCATCGGGACATTGATCAGGAATACCGAACCCCACCAGAAGTTATCGATCAGCCAGCCGCCGAGGATCGGACCGAGCGGCAGGCCGAGTGCGGTCGAGGTGATCCAGATGTTCATAGCCTTGGCCCGCTGCGCCGAATCCGGGAACAGCACCGGCAGCACCGCCATCGACAGCGGGATCATCACCGCCGCCGCGATGCCGAGTACCACGCGGGCCGCGATGAGTTGACCGGCGGTGGTGGCGAAGGCGCAGGCCAGCGAGGCCGCTCCGAACAGCACCAGCGCGCCGAGCAGCAGCTTTTTGCGGCCGTAGCGGTCGCCGAGCGCGCCCGCGGGCAGCATCACGGCCGCGAGCGCCAGTGTGTACGCGGTGCTGAACCACTGCAGCGCGCCGGTGTTCGCGTTCAAGTCGACGGCGAGCGTGGGCAGCGCGACGGTCAGCACGGTCATATCCAGGCCGATGGTCAGCATTGCCAAGGCCAGCGCCCCCAGCGCCAACCAGCGGCGAGTCGAGTCTGTCTGCATAACCCCTCCAGAAAATGATAGTTACAACTATTTGATAGTAGCTTTCATTTGGTAGCTCCTGTCAATACCTGGCGCATTCGTGTCTGATGACGGCCCGCCGCGCGACCGGTCAGTAGGCTCGCAGCCGATGAGCACCCGGGACCTTCGCCTCCTCGTCGCACTCTGCCTCGGTTCTGCACTGGCCATAACGGCCGTGACCTGGGGCCCTGCCGCGACCGTTTCGCACGCGACGCCGACGACCACCACGACGACGCCGTTCAGCACCCCGAATACCGACAGCTGCCCGCAGAAGACGAAGCCGCCCAACCCGATCGACGAATCCGAGGTCCCCGAACCCGGACAGCCGTTGCCGACCCCGCTGGCCGTGCCGATTCCGCCGGTCGGCGGCTCACGCCTGGGTGAATGCGGTGTCGTCATCCCGCGCGGCGCACCGCCGGTGCCGCAGGAGATTTCCGCCACGGCCTGGCAGATTTCGGACCTCGATACCGGCGAGGTGCTCGCCGCCAAGGACCCGCACGGGCGCTACCGGCCCGCCAGCACGATCAAGGTGCTGCTCGCGACCGTCGCGCTGCGCAGCCTCGACCTGAACAAGACCGTCACCGGAACCCAGGACGACGCGAATGCCGACGGCACCCGCGTCGGCATCGGTCCCGGCGGCCGCTACACCAACCGACAGCTCATGCAGGCGCTGATCATGGCGTCGGGCAACGATGCCGCACATGCCATCGCCACCCAGCTCGGCGGCGACGCCGCTACGGTGCGGAAGATGAACGATCTGGCAAAGTCGTTGTACGCCTTGGATACTCGCACCGCCAGCCCGTCCGGCCTGGACGGCCCCGGCATGAGCACCTCGGCCTACGACCTGTCGGTGCTGTTCCGCGAGGCCATGACAATTCCTTTGTTCGCCGAATTCATCCACACCGAGCAAATCGATTTTCCCGGCTACCCCAAGGACCCGAAAAACCCTGACGACAAAGACCATCCGGGTTTCCCCATCGCCAACGACAACCACCTGCTCTACGACTACGACGGTGCGCTCGGCGGCAAGACCGGCTACACCGACGACGCCAGGCAGACCTTCGTCGCCGCCGCCCAGCGCGACGGCCGCAGACTCGTCGTGACGCTGCTGAAAGCCGATGTGCTGCCGATACGTCCGTGGGAACAGGCCGCGCGCCTGCTCGACTACGGTTTCGCGCTGCCGAAGAACTCCACCGTCGGCAAGCTCCCGGAAACCGGGTCCGCATCCACGAAAGGCACTGCGGGACTTGCCTCCCCACCCCCGAAAGACACCGACCACGAAGCCCAGCCCACCGATGAATCCGACAACCACTCGGGCACCCGCACGCTATTGCTGATAGGCGGCGTCATCCTGGTGCTCGCACTTCTCCTCGGAGCCCGCCGCATGAGCCGCCGTCGATAGACCAGTTGCTTCGCGGCAGAGGTATGCCAAGATCGTCGATATGGGGATCGCCGGTCGAGGGGTACAGCGAGTCAACGACTTTCCGGAGGCCCCGCCACGCGCGCCGCAGTACCACAGCGACAAGAATGATCCCCGCTACCCTTCGCCGCGCGAACTGCGCGGCAATACGGCGGCGTTCTTCGATATCGCGCTACATGCCGGATTGGCGGGCGCGGTAGCGAACACCACCGTCTCGGGGCTGGGGTGGGTCGTCCTCGTCTTCTTGGTGACCTATGCGGCGTTGTCGTTCGTACACACGGTCATCGTGCAGCGCATCATCCACGCCACCATCGGCAAAGCGCTGCTCGGCTTGGTGGTCATCCGGGGAGAGGACGGCCGCTGGCCGACCTTCGGCAACCTGGTCCGCGGCTACTTCTGGCGCGGATTCGCCACCGCCTTCTGCTTCTTCGACGACAACGACCTACCGGACTACGACCTCCACGAACCCGCCCGAGTCACCGTGCAGCGCCGCGATGTGCGGGCATTGTCGCCCGAGATCCGGCGGGCTCCGGTCGAATCCTTTCCGATCGCCGCCCCCGACTCCGGCATTCCTTTGGTGCAGCCATACCCGCCTGCTACCTACCCAGCCCACGGCCCGACACCGACCATCCCGCCCGGCACCCACCAGCCGCACGGCTTACAGCAGCACCCGTATCCGCCAGGCGCCCAACAGTATCTGCCGAATCCCGCCGCCAACAGCTATCCGGCCCAACCCGCTCCCGGACCGGCGCCCGTGCCGAATTACATTCCGCCGCAGAACTACCGGCCGAACGACAACCAGCCGCCACACCACTTTCCGCACCACACACGCTGACACCGATCCAGGCACCCACCCGTCACCAAATTTCCAGTCAATCCTGGAGCACCGATAGCTGGACGGGTGATCACTATGCGCTGGTGGCGGCAATTGCGAGAGAACCCCGCCAACAACGCAGCGGGGGTGTTTGTGAGGACTGGCGATTTGCGGCACGAATCGGACCAGCGAGGGGCCGTTGCGGCCCGGCGGGCAGACTACGGCGTTGCCGGTCTCAGCGAGTTCAGCGGCGTGTTCGGCCCGTGTCTGCGCCAGGGCCGGGTGCTCGCCGATGGGTTCGGCGTAGTCGACGAAGCCCGCGACGGTCGCCGCGGCGATGCGCGCCGCCGATGGCAGATCGCGCAGCATGCGCTCCACCAGCCTCTGGTGTCTTAGTGGATTTCGTACTGCCCTAGCGTCGCAGCAGTTCTCGGCCACCCGGTGCGCCGCAGGTGATGGGTCTCGCCCGCCTTACCGATCAGTCAGGTGCCCGGATCCTGGGGCCGGATGCTCGGCGTGAAAGTATTCTTACTGCGATTCACGAGGGGGGGTGACGGCGATGGCAGGGTGGACTGTCGACTCGGCGGGATGGCGCTCGAGGTGGTGCGGCTCCGCGCCGAAATCCACTGCTTCCATGCGCTACTGCCGACGGCCGCTACTCCCATTGCCCCGAGAAGTTCACCCTGGCAACGGAATCCGGCCCCGGGGCGCAACTCCCTGTACTTCCAGGACCGCAATCAACGCGGATGGCTCGAGTGAGGCGACCTCGCCTGGCCGGGGACTGCTACCGCCCCAATAGTGGTGACGGCTTCGAGGCGAACCCACTACCCGCGACTCCGCTGGTGTATCAGCGGCCGTACACGCACGAGGACGACGTGACGATCCGGCTGCGTCGGTGTCAGGACGCTTTGCCGAATACCGATTCGCTCTGGCGGAAAAGGCCCCGGCGGCTACGCGTCGAACCACTCGAACTGGAAATTGCGCGACCTCTGCCCGACTTGTGTCCCGTGCACGGTCGTCCGGCGGTGTCGCGAAGCCGCGTGCGGGCCCGCTTCTACGACACGGATCTACATCCGCGGTTTCATCGCACAGCCAGAGAACGAGACCTCGGCAAGAACTTGTTCACCGGAGGCGTGGTGCCGGTCGCCCCTGTTTCGACGATCCTCGTCGGCGAGTGGCCCGTCTGTGACCGATGCGTCCGCACCGCCCGGCAATACCGCTGGGCCGCCCGCTCGCTGATGTGGCTGATGGCCGCCAATCTCGTCGCTGTGGTGATAGTCAGTGTGGCGGATGTCGATTCCCTGCTCATCCCGCTGGTGCTCGCACTGTTCCCGGGTTCGATTCCGCTGGGGCTGGTGGTGGTCATGCACCTGTTCGGCAAGAGTTCCCAGCGGGTGACGTACCGCCCCATCTATGACGAAAGGTTCGCATTCGTGCAAGCTCACCCCCGCTTCCGTGCGGCGATATAACAAGACCCGCGCTGTCGTCCTTCGCTCGACAAAGAGCCTGACACGCCATAACAATCGACCGTCTCAGCCCCGTCGGGGACGACCGCGTCCGACATCGTGTAGACCCGCAGTCGACCTTTCCGCCGCTTCGCTCGAGTCGTGGGCTCGAGCCAGGCCGTCCTGACATGCGTGGTGTTCCGCGCCGACTGGTCATCCAGCGATCTGGCAGTCGAACGGGCCGACTCTCGGTACCCGAGCGGCGGATCAGGGTATGGGTTGCGCCAGGCGGGTGATTTCGCGGCGGATTGTGGGCTGGTCGCAGGGGGTGATGTGGAATTCGTTGTATTGGTGGCGGTAGTGGTAGCGGCCGTCGCCGTCGATGTCGAACCAGTTCAGGTATTCGGGTGGGGCGGGATGGGAATCGCGTAGGCCGCGAAGGAATTCCACGGTTCCGGAACCGGAGCGCGGGGCGCGTAGCAGGCGGTAGATCCGGTCGGACGTTGTTTCTTTGAGGCCGGTCCAGGACTCGAGGTTGTCGACCAGGCGTTGGGCATCTTCGGCCACGGCCGGATGACGTCCGGGCGGCACGTCACCGAGCACTGCTGTGAATACGGCGGGCACGATCGCGGCGGTGCCGACCTCGAGCACTACATTGCCGCCGAAATCGGGGGTGGGGCCCGGCCGTTGCACCAGGGTGACGCCGATGTCGGCGTCGATCGCGCCGAATGCGCGGAGCGGGCGTCGCCGAGCTCCGGTGAGCGTCAATGCGATTCGCGGATCGGCTGCCACCCGCAAGGCAGCCGAGAGGTCCGGGTTGGCGTGCAGCGGCATGCGACGGTCCAATTCGCGGGTGAGCTGGTCGAATTCGTCCTCCCAGCGCACCGAGGCGATCAGGCGCAAGGGAAAGGGGTAGCGATCCGACCGCGTCTCGCGCCAGATGTGCATGAACTCATCGGGCGTGAACTCGAACTTCACCCGCGCTCACCGCTCGGGTGCGCCGAAGGCGCGTCGGCCCCGATCGCCGTGGGAACCGCGGGATCGTCCGGGCCGACCAGTTCTTCGTACTGGCCGATCAGGTAGTCGGGGACCTTGCGGTTCGACTCGTCCTCCCCCGATTTGCGTCCCGCGCCGGGCGACATGCCCGACATACCGTTGCGGCCACTGCTGGCCGTGCTGGCCTTGGCAGTGGAAACCGTTGCCGCGCTGGAGTTCCCGGTCGTCGGCACACCGGTGACACTGCGACCTGGACTCGGTGTGGTGCTGCTGCCGGGCCCGGATGTACCGCCCGATCCGGATGTACCGCCCGATCCGGATGCGCCGAATCCGCCTGGATGTCCCGAGGTCGTCTGGGTGGTGGTCGCCGCAGCGGGCGAGGTGGCGGTGGTGCTCGCGGCGGTCGTCGGGGACTGGGTCTGTTGTCCGGCAGTGGAATTCGAGTCGAGACCCGTGGGGTTCACCGTGCCCTGATCGGTCCCCGATCCATTCGACTCGCCGTTGTTACCGCCGGTGTTTCCGGTGCCGGATCCGGTGGTGCCGCCGCCATTGCCGCCCCCGCTGCCGCCGCCCGGCCCGGTAACGCCCTCGCTGCCCCCGCCGCCCGGCGATGTGACCGGTACGAATGTCGGGACTCCTGCCCCGGCGGGACCGTAGGATGGTTTGTAGTTGTTGTTCATGGTGTCGATCGCTGTGCGATGCAGCGCCTCGATGCCGCGCTGATAGGCGACCTCTTGGCTGTCACCGTCCCCGACCAGTCCCGCGCCGACCGCGGAAATAATGACCTGCGCGGGGTCCAGCGAGGTCGCCGAACCCCTGCTCCCCTGCGCCGCGGACGGTGGCGGCACCGTCATCTTCACCACTTCGGCGGCTGACGCCACGCCCTTTATCCGGTGCCCGCAGGCATTGATCACCTGCTCGACATCACTGGCCTGCCGATAGAACGTCTGCGCCGCAGCAAGAGCCGCATCGGCCATGGCACCCTCGATGCCCGAGGACAATGCCTTCTGAATCGCGAGATTCGCGCCGAACAGCCCACCGCTCAGCGCGGTGGCGATGCTGATCCAGGTATCGGCCTGGTGATGCATGATGCCCGGACTCATCTGCTGGGCGTTGGTGTAGATCTCCTCGTGGGTATGGCCCTCGAACTGCTCCATCCGAGTGATGTATGCCGGATCTTGGCCGTCTGCGGCAAGTTTCGTCCCGTACTGCTCCGCCCCCTGCTGCTGACTGCGCGCAAGCGTGCTCGGCTGGGTGGTGTCGGGCTTGCGGCTCGAATCGAATGCACCGAGCGCCGAGGGAACATCGTTGATGTCGAGGCCGGTCATCGTCAGTTGTCCTTGCCGATCTCCGGTTCGATGGTGGAGGCGATATCGGTGATGCCGTCGCAAGGGTTCAGGGTTTGTGGGGCGCGATCAGTCAGATCGACCGCCATCTGCAAGAACCCGACCTTGGTTCGGACATCGACCTGGCAGCCGCGACGCACTTGGGGATCACGAACCAACAGGGCTTGGCGACCGTTTACAGTTATCGGCTCGCTGTAGGAGCCGACCTTCGCCAGGTCTTCCTCCCAGGTCGCGTTTCCGGAATTCAAAGCCAGATTTCGCGTCGGGGAGGAGATAGTGCAGGTCAGGAAGCTGTACTCCGCCACGAGGTCGTCCAGTCGCTGTCGAGTAGCTGGATCGAATCCCGCTCGCCGGAATGTGTCGTCGCTGATCCAGGTGCACGGGTCGAAGACCACCTTGGGGCGTCCAGTGCTGGTGGTGTATTTGTTGTCCTGCGACGGCGGCTGGAGCTTGGGGTTAGTGAGCGTCGGCCGGACTGATTGTGTGCCCGTGGATGACGTGGTGGTTTGACCGGAGTCAACTGGTTGCGTGGTGTCGCTGTTGGATGAGCAGCTCGCGGCGAGTGGTGCGACGGTCATCGCCAATAGCGCCAGTAAGGTTTTGCGGATTCCGATCATGACGACTGCACTCCTGAAGTACCGGTGGTGATCGATCTCGCGTACATGGCGTCGGCTTCCTCCACCAACTGACCGGCTCGCAGGTAGGCCGCCGCCATCTTCAATGCCGCCTCTTTCATTCCCGTGAGAGCATCGGTCATCTGTACTGCTTTGCCGGAAAATCCATCCTGAAGCTGCTTGGCGGAATCGAACCCGCCGAAGCCGGTCAGCCGTTGCAGGTTGGCCGATCGCTTGATCTGTGGTTCCAGTGTGGTTTCGACGAACCTTGTATAGACCTCAGCGCACCGCCGTGCGGCGTCAGCCTCCATCCGAAATGTTCCCCCAGTGGCTTGCCGATACAGCGCATTTGCGGCCGATTGCCCCACTTCCATCGGCTATCCCTCCCTCGCTGTTCGCCCGCTTACTGTACTGGACGCGTGAAACGGTCAATCGGTTCCGTTGAGACGCAAAGATATTCTCGATTGGTTTCGATCCTGCGGGTTCAGGCCACTCCTGCCGCACCCGGCGCGGGCACTCATACCGAGCAGGGTGCGGTGCGGGGCTCATGCCAGGTCGAGCGGACCCGCCGGACAGGAATACGCCGCCGTTGATCTGATTCGCGAAAGCGTCACCAAATGCAATCCTTCCTGGGGTTATGCCCTGATTGCATGATCATTCACGATGTGGCCTCCACATGGGATGGCGGTGTGCTCTGCTGTTGCGAACAGTGAAACCTGATGGGAGGCGGGGCATGTCGGAGGATGGATCGACGCTGGCACGGCGGCAGCTGGGGAAGTACCTGCGGGACGGCAGGGAGGGGTGTGGATTCACGCTGGCGCAGGCGGCGGCGTTGATCGAACGCAGTGGTAGCACGTTGCAGCGCATCGAGAAGGGCACCGTGGCGCAACTGCGCGAGGTGGACCTGGCGGCGCTGTGCACGATCTACGGCTTCGACCCCGATCACACTGCGGCCATGAAAGTGCTTGCAGCACAAGGCAGTGAGGAGAGTTGGTGGCGCGAGTACGGTGACCTGATGCCGGGGAACTTCGACTTCTTCGTGGGGTTGGAGGCATCGGCGCAGCGGTTGACCACTTATGAATCCGAACTGGTGCCGGGATTGTTGCAGACACCGGCGTACGCCAGTGTTCTCATCCGATCCGTCTATCCGGACGACAGTGCCGAGGAGCACGTGCGTCGGGTGCAGTTGCGGATGCGGCGGCAGCTGAGAATCACCCGCAAGCATCAACCCGCGACGCTCGAAGTGGTCCTGCGCGAGTCGGTCCTGCGTGGGATGGTCGGCGGGCCGAAGGTCATGGCGACCCAACTGAAGTACCTGTGCGATATAGGCACTCGACCCAACATCAGCCTTCGGATTCTCCCGTTCAGCGCTGGATTTCCGCTCGGGGACGCCGTCGGCCCGTTCGTCATCCTGGAGTTCGGCACGGACAGACATGGCCAAGTGCTCGAGCCGCCGGTGGTCTTCACCGAGAATTTCGCGGGGGATTTGTATCTTGCGAAACCGGCTACCATCCGGCGGTACCATGAGGCGTACGAGAGCCTGCGGCGCAGTGCGATGGACGCCGACGCCAGCCGTGCTCTGCTCAGACGGGTGGCGAAGGAGTACGCGTGAACATCGATCTGGCCGGTGCCGACTGGTTCAAGAGCAGCCGGAGCGGTGGCAGCTCGAACTGCGTCGAAGTCGCGTTCCTCCCGAACACCCTTGTCGGCGTTCGCGATTCGAAGAACCCATCCGGCCCCGCACTAGTGTTCACCCCAGCCGAATGGTCAGCCTTCACCGCCGCAACAACCCGCGGCGACTTCGACCGCTGAACCCTGAGGGGCACCTCATGACGAACCACTCGGACGCAAAGTGGTTCAAGAGCAGCCACAGCGGTGCCCACTCGAACTGCCTCGAAATCGCCTTCGTCCCCAACTGCCTTGTCGGCGTTCGTGACTCGAAGAACCCATCCGGCCCCACACTGGTATTCACCCCAGCCGAACGGTCAGCCTTCACCGCCGCAACAACCCGCGGCGACTTCGACCGCTGATCCCATAGGGGCACCTCATAGCGAACCGCTCGCACGCGAAGCGGTTCAAGAGCAGTCACAGCGGCGCCAATGCGAACTACGTCGAAGTCGCCCTCCTCCCGAACTGCCCTGTTGGCGTTCGTCATTCGAAGAACCCATCCGGCCCCGCGCTCGTATTCACCCCAGCCGAATGGTCAGCCTTCACCGCCGCAACAACCCGCGGCGACTTCGACCGCTGACAGCCCCGCCCTGACCGCCTACCACCGACCGGCGATACCGAAAGTGGATCCGGGCACCCCGTACTTCAGCCACGCACCCAGCGTATGGGGTGCCCGATCCCTGACAGGGGTTGCCCGGTTCGCCGGTTGAATCAATCACCGACGGGCTTCTGCGGCACACAACGCGTGCTGGACGGATGATCACCATGCGCTGGTGGCGGCAGATGCCGAGAGCGCCCCTCACGCAACGCACTCTCGACGGACAGCGAGCCTGGGAGCGGGCGGCAACTCGTGGCAAGATCGACCGCCGACAGATCCGGCCTGGCTTTACTCTTCCCTACCAACTTTGCTGGCCCTGCACGAGCGGACTCGGGTACCGGCAGTTTGCAGTGTCATTGAACGTCGTCGAGGACTAATCGAACATGGGAGAACGCCTGCCAAACAAGCGGCAGATCGCACAAGCTTGTGGACGCCTGGGGTAGCGCGCCGTTATCTTCGTCTACATGGGAGATAGCGGGGGGCCGTCCGGATCTGGCCAGAATCTGACAGTCGTACCCGGTGATGTGCAGACGATCGGCCAGTACGTCTACAACATCGCCGACACCATGAAACAGGCCCTCGATTCCGCTGCCCGCGAGGTCGAGACCCTACTCACTTCCGACTGGACCGGCGACGCGGCCGACGAGTTCTCCACCGGGTGGACCGAAACCCGTGACGGCGGCACACAGCTCATGCAAGCGTTGACTTCGCTCGCGGAGAAGCTGGGCGTCACCGCAGCCAACTACAAGAGCACCGATACCGGCAACGCGTCCGGTATCTCCAGCTTGGATCTGCCATGAGCTCCCAATTCAGTGTCGATCTCGATCAACTCGACCAGATCGTGTCGCGCCTCAACGGCCTGGCCGGGTTCTTGCACGATCACCTCGACGAACTCGACCACAAGGTCGCGGCACTGCACAGCGGCAGCTGGGAATCCGCCGCAGCCAGCGCTTATGCCGACGCCCACAGCCAATGGCTCGCGGCCGCACGGGAATTCGCCGAAGGCGTCGCCGCCGTGAGCGACGCCGCACAGAAAGCGCACGGCCGCTACACCCGCGCCATCGACGTCAACCGACGCATGCTGCAGTCGGGGCAGGCATGATCGTCGACTGGCAGACCTACTACGACGCCGCCAAGAAATGCCACGACCTCGCCGACGATCTCCGCAAGGCCGACAAACCGGTCCACGATTCGGTCAAAGGTGAATGCGTCGGGATGGCCGGTGACGCCCCCGGCTGCAAACAGTGGGGGGAGGCCTACGACAAAGCCGCCCAGCAGACAATGCAGGCCTGCTCCAGCCTTGCCAACGCCCTCACCAACTACGGCGCCGTGCTGTACGCCAACGGCTACCACTACGCCGTCAGCAACAACTGCAACCCGCTGCCAGACCGTCCTGTTGTCAGCCAGGTCGGCCAGTACCAGGTCAGCATCCCATCGTCGGTGGCCGACAACGGGATCGGCTTCACCGACCACGGCGGACTGAAAGAGTTCCTGGACAAACTGATCGCCAAAGTCCTAGCCGCCTTCGGCAAACTCCCCAACGGCGACCACACCAAACTCGACAAAGCCCACACCACCTGGAACACCTTCGCCAACCACGACACCATCACCGGCGCCGCCGCCCGCATCTCCGCCATCTCGGCCTTGTTCGACGGCATGGACGACCCCACCAACCGCCAACTACTCCAGGACCACTTCACCACCCTGAAAACCGGCGCCGACACCGTCGCTACCGCGTCCCAGAACATGGCCGCACCGGTCAAGGACTATCGCGACGCGACAGTCGCCCTCGGCAACGACAACGCTAGCGCGATCAACGCACTGGAACTATCCATCAGCCTGATCGCCATCACCGCCGGAGTCGCGTTCCTGTTCAGCCTTGGCTCCTCCGCCGTCGCCGCGGCCGCGGCCATCGACGCCGACGTCGTCCTCACCATCAACGCGATCCAATCCTCCTACCGCGCCAGCCAAATGGTCCGAGTCATCGGCCTCGCCAGCCTCGCCGCCGGCGCCATCGGCACCATCGACGCCTTCCACGCCCTCCCCGCCATCGACCTCGACAAAGCCATCGCCGGTCTCGCCGCCATCATCGGCATGAAGGCGACCATCGATGATCCAGACTCGGACGACATCAACGGGCACAATACCGCAGGTGGTTCTTTTACCACGAACTCATACACCTCGAAGGTGAATAAAATCGCCAGCGAGTACGGGGTTTCACCGAAGGAAGTGAAGGATGCCATCCATAAGATCAAAGCGCAAGGCGCTTGGCGCGGCGACGGAAACAATCGAAACCCTGACGTAATCATCGATCTCGATACCGGTGAGGTTCACGTACAGAAGCCAGACGGCAGCCCTTCCGAGGACAGCATTGGAAATATCCATGATGCACTGGAACACTGACGGGAGGCGAAGGAATGCAGCGAGAAATCATAGAACACGAGGATAGATGGATTATCCTGCCGCTGAGGCGAAGCCGCATCGTCACTATCGATTGGTACCCGAGCCAGGTTGATCTCAACCTCGACACAGGCTTCAAAGTAGTCATCGGATATGACGCCGAATTATCACTACGAACCAGCAAGGAGAACTCACCTGACCGTCACGAATTACCACATTGGCCCAGAGCGGAGGCAGTAAGAATTCTTGAATCCGAAATACTCTCACCAGTTTTCTTCAAATCCGGCGGCGCCAGGATTGCCCTTCGGAACGGATGGCTCTTGCTTCTCGCCGATCGACCGGCGACATCACCGGCAGCGGTTTACTCCGAATCCTCTGTGCTGTGGACTCGTGAGGGTATGTCGATCCAAACGGAGTATCCGGTGCTCAGAATCGATCCGTGGACGGGACGGAAAGTCACTACACCGGAATGGCCGCCCCGACCACCCGACCTGCGCATCAATTACGAATCCGACGATATCAATGACTGAACCTAGAGCGGGTGGACGGCATCGCCTGGCCGGACCGCCGTCCGAAGCGATGCGGCTGATGAAGACGGTAAATGCATTGCGCCGGAAACCGATTGGCTTCTTCACTGCCGAAGATCTTCGCATCATGCTGGGACAGCATGGAGGAACATCCGTTCTCCTACCGCGAGCACTCGATGTGCTCGAGCGGACCCCGTTGGCTGAAGGTGACTACTATCCCGGCGACCTTTTAGTGGCAGCGTTGAAGATCCCTCGACGCGATTGTACCGCCAACCCGAGGTCGGTTATTCGCCTCCGCGCAGTGATTGATCGGGTGATGCAACGGGACGATCCGGATATCCATTTTCCGCCGGACGACGAAATATGGTCTCTGATAGCAGAACTGAAGACCGCCAGCATATTGTAAGGAATACCACGCAGGGGACACCCACCAGAGCCGCGACCCACTCGACAGGCCGCGCAAAAGTACGGCAACAAGTATAAGAAAGTCGGTCCATGTCGGAAGTAGGATCCGCGATCACGGAACAGGGTGGCCGACTTCACGACGTCACTTACTATTTCGACGCGGATCTGCCCCGCGACATCCTGCGCATCGACCTCGAATTCGAGCACGGCCGATGGTCCGTGCTCGTCCACGAAGATGATGACACCGTGCGACTGGTCGACACCCCGGCCATCGGCGACAGCGGAGTGCAGACCGTGGACGCGGCGGCGCTGGCCCCCTGGCTCGACGCCGTCGGCCGCGCCGTCCGATGGATATGGTCCCTCGAGAACCAGCAGGGCTACCCCGACGCCATCCAGTTCGAATTCGCCGACATCAGTGGCGGCGGCGCGACAACCGTCCAAATCCTCGCCATTGCTTCACGTTTGAACATCCAGCAGGTGCGCTCCATCGAAACCCCGCCCCGCACCCCGATATCGGCCGCGCACTGATTTAGCGCTAGCCATCTTGCACAGGACCTCCGGCATATTGCGAGGAAGGCTGGTCGCTGGACGGGTGATCACTATGTGCTGGCGGCGGCAAACGTCGAGAGCACCGCGCTACCAGTACATTCTCGAGGCAAAGCGAGCCTTGGGGCACTCAGTGTGGCGGACAGCGCTCAGCCTGTGGGTCAGCGGCGGCGCAGGCCTGAAAGGACCAGTGCCGCAAGGGCGCCCGCGCCGAAGTAGGCCGCGCCAGTGCCCATCGAGGGGCCGGGGGTGCCCATGCGGGGCTTGATCACGGCGGGGGCGGGTGGGGGGATTTCGGCTTCGGGCTCGTTCTCCGATGCCGTTGCGGCCCAAGCGGTTGCGAACAACAGGATGCGATAGGTGGTGTAGCTGAACACCATCAGGCCGATGATCGATCCGAATACCGCGCCTGCGGGGCTGTGCAGCACCATCTGCAGGTAGAACGACGCGACGTATTTGAAGATCTCGAAGACCACCGCGGCAATCGCGGCCGCTCGTGCGGCGCTGCGCAGGGTGACCGGCTCGCGGGGCAGGCGCGCGATCATCCAGACGAACACCGCCCACGAAGCGAGGAAGCCGAGCAGTATCGAAATGAGCACCAGCATCAGGCGCGCGCCCGGCAACTCCGACAGGCGGAACGTGATCAGCAGCCGCGCGCCGAGGGTGCTCGACGCCAGCGTGGACAGGCCGATCGAGACCACGAAGGCCAGACCGAGACCGATCAGCGCCCCCAGGTCGGAGAGCTTGCTGAGGAACCAATTGCCTTCCGGGGTCTTCTGTTCCCACTGTTCGGTCAGCGCCGCCCTCAGATTCGCCATCCAGCCGAGTCCGGTGTAGACACCGACCAGCAGACCGAGCGTGCCGACCGTGCCGCGCGATCGGACCGCCTGATCGATCAGATCGTTGAGCTGGCCGCCGAGTGATCCCGGAATGTTCTCGATGATCTTGTTCCGCAGTTCGGTGAGCATTTCCGGGTCGCCCGACAGCACGGAGCCCGCGATCGCGAAGGCGACCATCAACAGCGGAAACAGCGACAGCACCGTGAAATACGTGATCCCGGCCGCGTAGTAATCACCGCGTTGCCGCTGATAATTTCCGCCCGCGCGGAAGAGGTGATCCAGCCACGGCCGCGACTGGATCCGCTGTTCGAGCGCCGCCTTGATATTGTCGATCACCTGCATCTGTCACGCCCCTTAAACAGAGACCGCGCGGTGATGGTCGACAAGCGGTCGCTAGCGGTATTCCCCGGCTAGCGAGCCAAAAACCCCACCCGGTCGTAAACCTGCGCCAGAGTGTTGCCGGCTATCTCGCGCGCCCGCTCGGCACCTGCGTCGAGGATGCGGTCGAGTTCGCCCTGATCTGCCAAATACTCTTCCACCTTCGCCTGCAGCGGGGTGACAAATTCGACCAGCGCGTCGGCGACGTCGGACTTCAGATCGCCGTAACCCTTACCGGCATAGTCGCGTTCCAGCGTGACGATCGGGGTGCCACTGAGCGAACTGAGGATCACCAGCAGATTGCTGACACCCGCCTTGTTTTCCGGGTCGTAGCGGATCTCGCGCTCGGTATCGGTGACCGCGGAGCGAATCTTCTTGGCGGTGATCTTCGGATCGTCGAGCAGATTGATCAGACCGGCGTCGGTGGAGGCCGACTTGCTCATCTTCGACGTCGGATCCTGCAGGTCGTAGATCTTCGCGGTGCCCTTGACGATATGCGCCTCCGGCACCACGAAGGTCTTCTTGAACCGAGTATTGAAGCGCTGGGCCAGATTTCGGGTCAGCTCCAGATGCTGGCGCTGATCCTCGCCGACCGGTACTTGATGCGCACGGTAGAGCAGGATGTCCGCGGCCATCAGCACCGGATAGGTGAACAGTCCGACGCTGGCGTTCTCCGCGCCCTGTTTGACCGACTTGTCCTTGAACTGGGTCATCCGGCTGGCCTCGCCGAATCCGGTGATGCAGCTGAGCACCCAGGTCAGCTCGGCATGCTCGGGCACCTGGCTCTGCACGAAGAGCGTGGAGCGCTTAGGGTCGATGCCGAGCGCGAGCAGCTGTGCGGCCGCCGCCTTGGTGCGCCTGCGCAGTTCCTTCGGATCCTGCGACACGGTGATCGCGTGCATATCCGGGATGAAGTAGAGGGCGTCGTAGTCGTCCTGCATGGTCACCCAGTACTGCAGCGCGCCAAGGTAGTTGCCGAGATGGAAGGACGCGCTGGTGGGCTGGATCCCGGACAGCACCCGCTGTTTGCGTTCAGCGGCCGGGTTCGTCTGAGCAGGACTGGACATGTCCCGATCTTCGCATGCGCGTCATGCGGAATTGCGCGCCGCCCAGTTGCGTGGGTCGACACCGGGCATGCTCGGGCGGCCGGTGCTGTGCAGTTCGCGTTCCCGCTTGGACAACAGCTTGTAGACCGGCGCGCTCGGACCGGCCAGTGTCCCGCGCAGTACCGGCGGAACCAGCGGCGGTGCGATATGCGCGGTGCGCACGCCCTGGGCGAGCGCGCGGAACGCGATTTGCTCGGGCAGCCCCCAGCGCATCCCGTACATATCGCGGATGCGCGACGGCAGACTGCCCTGCACCAGCAGGTAGAACGCATCGACGACCTGACGCATCGGCCCGCGCTGCGGATAGGGCACGCGCTGACCGGCCAGATACGAACCGACCAGCCTGGCCTCATCGGTGAGGAACAGCTCGTCCGAGGCGAGGTAGTCGTCGAAGGATTTGCGGAACAGCGGGTAGCTGCCGGGCGCGGCCTCGCGCGGCATGCCGAACAGCTCGCCCCAGCGGACGTAGTCCTGGTACAGGCCCTCACGCTCGCCGTCGGTCAGCGGGCGGACCAGCAGATCGTGCATCACCTCGGCCGAGTCGAAGGCGAAGGCCATGGTCATGTACATCAGATGCGGGTCGAACGCGGAGTAACCGGTGCCCGCCGGATGGTGCGGACCCGCCTCCTCGGGCAGTTCCCCGACGACCTTCGCGTGCCTCTTCGTGGTGAAGGCGAGCGCGCGATCCGCCTCGTCCTTGCTGCCGAGGAAGACGGCCTCGAAGAGCTTGCCGGTCAACGCGAGTCGCGAGTACGGGGTCATCCGATGCTCGGTGTTCTCGGCGGTTCCGACATACAGCAGCGGATTGACCGCGCCGATCACCAGGGCGCGCTGGCCATAGGTGAGCCCCACCGCGCGCTTGCTCATGACCCGTCGGGCCATCGAATTATCGGCGAAGTAGCCGGGCTGGGACATCGCTGCCTCCTCGTTGAGCGCGTGCCGTCGGGCATCGTGACCGGTCATCCCGTATGCCGGGATCAACAGCATCTGGCAATAGAATCCCCCAGAATACGTAATCTGGCAATAGTCTCCGCCAGATTGTGTCCGTCCCGGATCTGGCCGCGACCGAACTGGATCACGATCCGGTCGGCCGCAACCACACCCGTGCCAGAATCGCGATATGACTGCATCGCGAAGCGGTTCCGTGCGGGGTGGTGGTCGAGCGGCGGACGTTGGTGGCCGGACGACGAGTAAGTCGGCGTCGCCCAGCGACTCGGTAAGCAACAGCGATCGCAGGGCGAGTGGGCCAACATCGCCCAGCGACTCCACAGCGGGTGGTGGCCGGAGGACGAGCAGGCCAGATTCGCCAGGCGACTCGGCAAGCAACAGCGATCGCAGAGCGAGTAGGCCAACATCGCCCAGCGACTCCACAGCGGGTGGTGGCCGGAGGACGACCGGGCCTGCGAAACGCACCTACGGCGGCGTCTCTGCTGACGAGCGCCGCGCCCAGCGACGCGCGGCGCTGCTCGATGCCGCACTAGAGATCATCGGCACCCAGGGCATCGCCAAGCTCACCGTCTCCGGGCTGTGCGCACAGGCCGGACTGAACGAGCGCTACTACTACGAAAGCTTCGACAGCCGCGATGCGGTGCTGGCCGCGCTCATCGATCGGATCGCGGAGGAACTGGCCGGGGCGATCATCGGCGCGTTGCAGACCGCACCGCCTGATACCCGCGCCAAGGCGCACGCCGCGATCTCCGCGGGCATTCATCTGCTCACCGACGATCCGCGCAAGGCGCACGTCGCGCTGGTCGCGGGCATGGCGACGCCGGAGTTGCGCGCCCGCACAAACCAGACGGTGCGGGTATTCGCACGCATCGTCGCCGCCGAGGGCATCGACTTCTACGGCATCACCGACCCGAATCCCGATCCCACCATCGACTTTCGCGCCACCTACCTGGTCGGCGGCCTGGTCCAGACCCTCACCGCCTGGCTACAGAACGACCTCCCACTAACCCGCGATCAACTGATCGACCACACCACCGACGTCTTCGTCCTCCTCGGCGAGGACCTCGCCCGCCGCCTCACCTGACCCACCCGCATCACACGGCGTCGACGGTAGTCGAATGGTTGTTCCCCGAGAGCCTGACAGCAACCATTCGACTGTCCTCGACGCTACGGACTCAGGCGGACGATGTCTGGGGCGGGTGGTTCGCCCTGGAGGACGACGCGGAAGGCCAGGCCCTTTGTGGACCAGTAGTCGGCGGCATCGCGCATGGCTTCGGTGAACCACGTGCGTTCTTCCAGTTCGTCGATCAGCAGATCGGCCGAATCGCGGATCACGGCAACGTATCCGGCGGCGGGGCCGACGAAATCATCGAGATCGCGCAGGCATTCGTCGAAGGCGTCCTTGTTCGCGCCGAAGTAGTACGGAAATTGGAACGCTGCCGCGAATTCGTCGAAAACGCCTGCGGTGGTGCGCATTTTGCGCCCGCGCAGTTCACGCACCGCGTAGTCGACGGGTGCGTCGTAGCGCACGCCGCTGAGTGTCGGGGCGTCGACGGGAAGGGCACCGATAACGGCGGTCGGCGCCGAAGGCGGCGCGTCGGTGGGCCGCGGGGCCTCGGGGCGGGCAAGGAACTGCGATAACGGAACTGTCATCAGCGCATCCTCGTGAAGGTGTCGTAGTGGTCACCGGTGTACCAGGCGGAACCGTCGCTGCCCGTGACGAT
The DNA here is from genome assembly GCF_055584605.1 of Nocardia sp. NPDC102475. Taxonomy (NCBI): domain Bacteria; kingdom Bacillati; phylum Actinomycetota; class Actinomycetes; order Mycobacteriales; family Nocardiaceae; genus Nocardia; species Nocardia sp. NPDC102475. The sequence continues at coordinate 194,227 of NZ_JBVJLS010000013.1, forward strand.
GCGTTCGGCGTCGCGGGAACGGTTGGGCTGCTTCGGGTTCACATCCCATTCCTGGTAGGTGATGGCTTTGCCCGCCGAATCCTTGGCGGGCAGGGTGCCCCCGCGGTTCATCCAGCGCTCACCGCCCTTGGTGCCGGATGCGTTCGCCGAATCCGGCCAGCGGCCCGCGTCGATTTCGACAAGAGTCGCGTAGGCGCGGTCCGGCACGCCGGGGGCTCGAACAGTGGACGTGGTGGTCACATCCGGGCCGCGCGCCGGAACCGCCACGCTTGCGCTGCGAGTTGTGGAGGTGACCGAGGCCGCGGTCGGGTTGCTGTCCCCGCCGCCGCGTGACGCGAGCAGTGCGATCACCAAGGCCAGTAGGGCCACACCGAGCGCGGCGAAGGCGCGAACCCGCTTCGAGGAAATATTCATGCGATCCCGATCTCCAGCACTGCCATGTCGCGAATCATCTTTGTCGGGAACTTTATCGGTATTGCACCGTGACCGGCGCGTGGTCGGACCAACGCTCGGCATAGGTGGCGGCGCGTTCGACCACGGCCTGCTTCGCCCGGCCTGCCACCTCGCCGCGGGCCAGGTGGTAGTCGATGCGCCAGCCCGCATCGTTGTCGTAGGCGCGGCCACGGTAGGACCACCAGCTGTACGGGCCCGCGACACCGGGATGCAGATTGCGCACCACGTCCACGTATCCGGCGGCGAGCATGCCATCGATCCAGGCCCGCTCCTGTGGCAGGAATCCGGAGTTCTTCAGGTTGCCCTTCCAGTTCTTGATATCGAGTTCGGTATGCGCGACATTCCAGTCGCCGCAGATCACGAAATCGCTGGTCTGCGCCCGCATATGAGCGCCGATCTCGTCGAGGAAGCGGTACTTCTCGTCCTGCATCGGCGTATCCGCCTCACCGGTGTGCACATACACGCTGGCCACGGTCAATTCATCGAATTCGGCCTCGACATAGCGTCCGGTACCGGCGAACTCGGCGCTGGGATGCCAGGTTCCGTCGTGCCAGCGGCCCAGCCCGATGCGCACGGCCCGGGGTTCGCGACGGGACAGAATGCCGACCCCGGCCCGCCCCTTCGATCCCGGCTCCGCATGCGTCAGATACCAGCCCGCATCCAATGCGGGCGCGAGCGCGGCGCGGGTCTGCTCATCGGTGGCCCGAGTCTCCTGCAGGCAGATGATGTCGGCTTCGGTGACCGCCAGCCACTCGAGCATCCCCTTGCCCGTCTTGCCCGTCGCCGCCCGGACCCCGTTCACATTGATCGACGAGATGATATAAGGCACCTGACGACCGTACAATGCTGGTCAGAAGAACTCCCCCGGGACATCGAAGTCCAGGAAGGGGTGATTGACGATGAAGTCAGGCACCACCAACTCCCCCGCCCCGATCAAAGCGCTGCATATCGGATCCGGTGATCCGGTCCTACTGCTGCACGGGTTCATGCTTTCGCCGCACTGTTGGGAACAGGTTGCGCTGCGACTTTCCGCGCATTGCGAGGTGTTCGCCCCCGCCTTCGCGGGCCACTGGGGTGGCGAACCGATCGACGGCTGGTCTACCGACGTCCATGCCCTCGCCGACCGGATCGAGGATCAACTCGACGAACTCGGCTGGCGTACCTGCCATATCGCGGGCAATTCGCTCGGCGCCTGGGTCGGCTTCGAACTGGCCCGACGGGGCCGGGCCCGCACCCTGACCGCCATCGCACCGGCGGGCGGTTGGCAATCGCCGTCGCTCATCCAGTTCCGTGTCGGCGCGAAATTCCTGTCATTGGTGCCGATCGTCGAGGTGGGTAAGCGGCTCGGCGGATTCGCGATCAACAATCCGATCGCGCAACGCTTCGCACTCCTGCTGCTGAGCAAGAATGCCGCTGCGGTCGCGCGCCGCGATATCGCCGCCGTGATCACCGCCGCACTGCACTGCGATGCCATGATCCCGTTGATCCTGGGCACTGTGCGCGCTCCCGCGCTGGAAGACCTGTCCAACCTCCCGACCCCGGTGCGCCTGCTGATGGCCGAATACGACCGGATCATCCCCAACCGCGTGTACGCCCGCCGCTTCCTGCAGGAATTGCCCGACTCCGCCGACCGCATCCTCGTCAACGGCGTCGGGCACGTGCCCATGCTCGAAGCTCCGGACCGCATCGCGACCCTGATAGCCGAACACATCTACGCCAGCCGCACACACTTGCGCGCGGTCTGAAACACGGCACATGCCGTTACCGCCGCACACGTGCTGTGCCGGTGGTCACGGGCATGTGCCGTTCGCGCTACTGGGCGAGTAGGCCCTTGGCTATGTGGGTCACCTGGATTTCATTGCTGCCCGCGTAGATCATCAGCGACTTGGCGTCCCGCGCCAGTTGCTCGACCCGGTACTCGGTCATGTAACCGTTGCCGCCGAAGAGTTGGACCGCGTCCATGGCTACCTCGGTGGCGGCCTCGGAGGCGTAGAGCTTCATGGCCGAGGCCTCGGCGAGGGTCGGCGGCTTACCCGCCTTGCCGCGCTCGAGGGTATTGAAGACCATGTTCTGCACATTGATCCGGGCGATCTCCATCTTGGCCAGCTTGAGCTGCACCAACTGGAAGCGGCCGATCTCCTGGCCCCACAGCTTGCGGCTCTTGGCGTAGTCCAGGCACAGCCGGTGACATTCGTTGATGATGCCGAGCGCCATGAAACCGACACCGATGCGTTCGGCGGTGAAGCTGGAGCGGGCGCTTTCCCGGCCGTCGCCGCCCTTGTGCTCCTCGGTCTCGCCGAGCAGCCGGTCGCGCCCCAGGCGCACATTGTCGAAGAACAATTCACCGGTCGGTGAGGCGTGCAGGCCCATCTTCTTGAACGGCTTGCCCTGGGTGAGGCCGTCCATGCCCGTGTCGAGCACGAAGGTGAGCACCTTGCGCTCCCGCTTATCGCCGCCGTCGCCCTCGTCGAGCTTCGCGTAGACGATCATCACATCGGCGAACGGACCATTCGTGATGAAGGTCTTCTGCCCGTTGAGGATGTAGTCCTCGCCGTCGCGCTTGACGTAGGTCTTCATGCCGCCGAATGCGTCCGAACCCGAGTCGGGCTCGGTAATCGCCCATGACGCAACCTTTTTCATGGTGACGATATCGGGAAGCCACCGCTGCTTCTGCGCGAGCGTGCCGCGCGAGAGGATGGTGGTCGCGCCGAGACTGATGCTGACACCCATCGCGGTGACCAGACCCATACAGACGCCGGACAGCTCCCCGATCAGCACCGCCATCAGTGATTCTTGACCGGCGAACGGGCTACCGCCGGAAGACTTTTCGGACTTCTCGGGCAGCGGCTCGCCCGCCGCCAGCGCCTCCGCCTTCTTGCGTTCCTTGGCGAGCAGCCGCTGGACCGCCTCGCCACCCATCGCATCGATTCCGAAGTCGCTGAACAACTTCCGGATGATCGGGTAGGGGGTGAGCTCACCGCTCTCCAGCGCGTCGAGGTGCGGGCGGACCTCCTTATCGATGAAGGTGCGCACCGCCTCGCGGATCATCTCGTCGGTTTCGGACCATTCGAACATCGTCGTTCTCCTAACGTTCCCGCGAGATCAAGGCAGCCGAGCGGCGATATCGTCGATGAGCCAGGCGCCGTCGGTCTCGATGGTCTTCACGTCATGCCAGCCTGCCAGCTCCGAGATGGCGCCGCCCTGGACCGCGAAAACCTTGCCGGTGATCGGGCACTTTTCCGATGCCAGGTAGGCGACCAGCGGAGAAATATTGGCCGGGCTGAATGCGTCGAAATCGCCGTCCTCGATCGCCGCGGCCTCGGCGGCCATCATCTCGCCCATACCGGGCGTGGCCAGGGTGAGCCGGGTGCGTGCGATCGGCGCGATGGCATTGACCCGGACGCCGTAGCGCGCGAGCTCATCGGCCGCGACCAGGGTCAACGCGGCGATCGCGGCCTTGGCCGCGCCGTAGTTTGCCTGACCCGCATTCGGGATGGTCGTTCCGGAGGCGGACGCGGTATTGATCACCGTGGCATTCGGCTGGTTGCCCGCCTTGCTCTGCGCCTTCCAGTACGCGGCCGCGTGATGCAGCACCGCGGCGTGGCCCTTGAGATGTACGGCGATCACCGCATCCCACTGCGCCTCGTCCATACCCGCGATGAAGGCGTCCCGCAGAATGCCCGCGTTGTTGACCACGATATCGAGGCCACCGAGCTCCGAAATCGCCTGGGCGACAACGCTCCCCGCACCATCCCAGGTGGCGATGTCATCGGTGTTGGCTACCGCCTTGCCGCCCGCGGCGATGATCTCGTTCACGACCTCCTGGGCCGGACCGACATCGGAACCCGCACCGGCATTGCTGCCACCGAGGTCGTTCACGACGACCGCGGCACCTTCGCGGGCGAACAGCAGCGCGTGCTCACGCCCGATGCCGCGCCCGGCGCCGGTGATGACGGCGACCCGTCCTTCCAATGCACCCATCTACATGGCTCCTCAGTTTGGTAGTTGGTCGGCGACTTCGGCGAGACCGTCGCTCAGGACGACGTCTTCGCCGCGGACGGTCTCGAAGGCATATGTGGTGACACCGTTTTCGGAGCCCACCCGCCAGATCCGGGTCTCCAGGTCGTCACCGGGGAAAACCAACTTGGCGAAGCGCACCGCGAATCGCTTCAGCCGGTTGACATCCGAGCCCGCGACCTCGGTGAGCACGGCCCACGATGCGAAGGCCATCGTGCACAGACCGTGCGCGATGATCCCGGGCAGACCCGCATCCTTGGCGACCTGCTCGTCCAGATGCAGCGGCACCGGATCACCGGAAGCGGGCGAATAGCGGTAGGTCTGATCGAGATCGACATGCTGCGGCACCACCGCGACCGGCTCCTTCGCCCGCAGGTTCTCGTCGAATTTGTGCGCCGGAGCAGCGACGCCCACCGTCTTGCCCGCATCGATATTGCGGAAGAAGGCGGTCAGATACTGCTCGTTCACCAATTCCCCTGCCTCGGTGCGGCATTCGACGAGAATGGTGATGGTGCTGCCGTTCGAACGGCTGGCATAGCCGACAGCCTTGGCCCGCGAGACCAGCCGGTCGCCCGGCAGGATCGCGCGGTAGAAGTGGAAATCCTGCTCCCCATGTACGACTCGGCCGAAGATGTCCATCGGCGCGACATCGATCACCGGCATCATCATGGCCTCGAACACCGGGACGATGCCGAAGATCGGCGAGGCGACCTTGCCCGCCAGATGCGCCTCGATCGGATCATTGGTCGCGGCGGCGTATTCGGCGACCCGCTCCCCGGTGACCTCGAAACGTTCGTCGTCACACCAGGTCTCGAGTCCGCTGTCGTCGAACTCCACCGGCCGCGCCGCGGCGGCCTCCGCTGTCATCACCCGCCCCTTATCAGGCCGAGGCCAGGGCGTCGAGCTGTTCGAGTGACCGGTCCAGCTGCTTGAGACCGTCCTTCTCGACCGCCTTGCCGAGTGCGCCCTTGATCAGCGCGCCCTCGAAGTCACCCGAGACCAGGATCGTGCTGCCGCCATCGCCCTTGGGCTGGATATCGAAGGTGAATTCGGTCTTCACCCCGGCCATTCCGGTGCCGCCGAGGGTGAGCTTGCTCGGCTGCTCGACCGCGACGACGGTCCATTCCAGCTTGTTCGCCATGCCGAGCATGACAATCTTCGCGACCAGCTTGGCCCCCTCGGACAAGGTAGCGGGCGGCTCCTCCATGAAGCGCTCGTGGATGGTGAACCACTTGTCCCAGGTCTGCGGGTCGGAGACGACCGCCCAGAGCGCGTCGGGGGTGGCGTTGACGTCCTTGGTGGCTTCGATATGGCCCATGAGTTACTCCTCGTCGAATGAATGTCGTTGCTGCATTACGGCTTTCGCGGCGATCAGCGGTCCGCCCGCTGGTAAGCCGTGACGACCGCAGCGCCGCCGAGGCCGATATTGTGCTGCAACGCGGCGGTGACGTTGTCGACCTGACGCTTGTCCGCGGTACCGCGCAGCTGCCAGGTGAGTTCGGAGCACTGCGCCAAACCCGTTGCGCCCAAAGGATGTCCCTTCGAGATCAACCCGCCGGAGGGGTTCACGACCCACTTGCCGCCGTAGGTGGTCTGGTTGTCGTCGATCAGCTTTCCGGCCTCACCCTCGCCGCAGAGTCCGAGGGCCTCGTAGAGCAGCAGTTCGTTGGCGGAGAAGCAGTCGTGCAGCTCGATGACCTGGAAGTCCTCCGGACCGAGGCCCGCCTGCCGGTAGACCTGCTGTGCGGCTCGGACATTCATGTCGTAGCCGATCAGGTTCTTGGCGGTGTTGTCGAAGGTGGAGGCGAAGTCGGTGGTCATCGCCTGGCCGACGATCTCCACCGCTTGGGCGGCGAGGTCGTGCGAATTCACGAATTCCTCGCCGGCCAGCACGATCGCGCCCGAACCGTCCGAGGTCGGCGAACACTGCAGCTTGGTGAGCGGGTCGTAGATCATCCGCGAGGCCAGGATGTCATCGAGCGAATACGCGTCCTGGAACTGCGAATACGGGTTGTTCACCGAATGCTTGTGGTTCTTGTAGCCGATCTTCGCGAAATGCTCCGCGGTGGTGCCGTACTGCTTCATATGCTCGCGCCCGGCCGCGCCGAACATCCACGGCGCCACCGGGAAAAGCACCTCGGAGATCTCCGCGAGCGCCATGACATGCTTGGCCATCGGCTGTTCGCGATCGTCCCAGGTGGAACCGAGCGAGCCCGGCTGCATCTTCTCGAAGCCCAATGCCAGCGTGCAATCGGCCAAACCGCCCCGAATCGCCTGTGCCGCAAGGAAAAGCGCGGTGGATCCGGTCGAGCAGTTGTTATTGACATTGACCACCGGAATGCCGGTCATACCCAGTTCGTAGACAGCGCGCTGTCCGGAGGTGGATTCGCCGTAGACATAACCGACGTAGGCCTGCTCGACTTCGCGATAGTCGATCCCGGCGTCGGCGAGTGCCTTGGTACCCGATTCCCGTGCCATATCCGGGTAGTCCCAAGCGCTGCCGTCCTCGTTCTTACGGCGGCCCGGCTTCTCGAACTTCGTCATGCCGACGCCCACGACGTAGACCTTGTTCGCCATCGAACTCCTCACGTAGTACCTGACCCGGTGCGACCGTGCGCCGAAGTCGGCAGCCCGCAGTGGCCGATCTCAACCGGATCGAACAGAAACAAACATACAGAGCTGTATGTAAGCCTGCAAGAGTTCGAGGCGATCCGACCCGATAGATAAGAGAACTCCCAGCTCAGTGCGATCAGGAGCAACATGCCGCGGGTAGCGAACATTGCGCCATCCACCAAGGGGCAAGTTGATGTGCGGGACATCAAGCGCAGAGGCGACGCGCCCAGCGATCGACGCGATAAGCGACGGGCAGACGCCGCCTGTTTCTCGCATACCTGATCGCGAATCCGCGCGGCGCACAGGGGCGTTGCCGAACGAGATCGTGAGCTTCTACACCAACTTCGGCATCGCGTGAATCGTCACCGCCGCAACGGATATCGCGGTCGACAAGTATCTGCTGAAGATATCGCCAAAGGAGTCCGGAGCTTCGGCGCGCGCCGCACTTAGACGTCGGCAGGATGACGGGTCGAAAAGCCCTATGGCCGTTAGCTATTCAGCGGGCCGCAGCAGCGGTCGCGCAACCAGCGCGGTGGTCGCGATCTCCCGCAGATGCACCGATGCCCGCCGCCAACGCCGGTGCGCCCGTTCGGAATCCGGATCGATGAAGTTGGAGACCAGGATTCCACGCAGTGCATCCATCGCGGTGTAGACGAAATCGCGGGCTTCCTTGCGCCGCATCTCATCCGGGACGAATCGGGCGACCGCCATCAGCACCGCGTTATTGACGAACGGCTCGACCTTCTCCATGGCCGAGGCGAGTACCGGATCGGTCCGGCCCGCCACCCACAGCTCGGCGGTTGCGATGAACAGCGGCCCTTGATGTAGCTCCCAGAGAAAGTCCAGGGCCGCCCCGACCGGATCGCCGCCGCCCTGGACCCTGGACATCTCCCGCATCGCGGTCTCCGCGCGCAGCTGCGCCAGATGGCTGATCGCCGCGACCACCAGATCGGTCTTGGACCCGAAGTGGTGCACCTGGGCCCCGCGGGTGACCCCGGCCCGCTCGGCGACCCGCGGCGTCGTCGTCCCCGCATATCCGTATTCGACCAGGCAGTCGATGGTGGCATCGAGCAGCCGCGTGCGCATCTCACTACTGCGCTGTTCCTGCGTGCGGCGCTGCTGCTTGGGCGCTTCGGACCTGGTCATTCCGGCGATTCTACACTTACATACAGATCTGTATGTTCATCGGCGCACCGACCGATAAACAAAAGTGATCACGGGTGGCCGAATTCGGATCTGGATCTGGCGCTGTGCCTGACCAAACGTGGTCTCCGGATCGATCAGCTGACGACTGTGCACACCCCGAACCTCGGCGCGCCGCCGCCGCACCAGCCCGCGTCAGTGGTGGCATTTCAGCTGACGCCGTGGGCGATTGAGCAAGATGAGCGCGTTCCGTCGAAAAATGTTCTGATTGGCTGGCGTAACCAATCAGGAGCACCACGATGGAACTGAGAGATATCGAAATCTTTCTGGCGCTGGCCGAGGAGTTGCACTTCGGGCGGACCGCGGAACGGATGTATCTTTCGCAGGCTCGGATCAGCCAGTCGATCAAGAATCAGGAACGTCGTATCGGGGGACGTCTCATCGACCGCAGCAACCCACGCAATATCCAGCTCACGGCTCTCGGCAAGCAGTTGCTCACCGACCTGCGCCCCGCCTACCACGATCTGACCCAGGCGATCGAGAACGCACGCTCTACCGCACAGGGGGCGGCCCGGGTGCTTCGCATCGCGATGATCGGCTTCAATTCGTATGACTACCGGCCGTTTTGGGAGCTCTTCCGGACCCGTCATCCACAGTGGGAACTACAGATCCGCAATATCGAATTCATCGAACAGTTCGACCCGTTGCGCCGCGGCGAGGCCGACATTGTCATCGCATGGTTGCCGGTCGAGGAACCCGATTTGACCGTCGGGCCGATCATCTCGATCGAACCCATGGTGGCCATGATGGGCGACGACCACGAACTGGCAGGCGAAAAGCATCTATCCCTGGAGGCTTTCGGCGATCGCGGAGTGCTGGCACCGAGCAAACCGATGCCCGACTACTGGGAAGACGCCATCAGCCCCTTCTACACACCCAGTGGCCGCCCCATCGAACGCATTTCCACCGTCTCGACGGTGGAGGACATCCTGACAGTCGCCAGCACCCGCGGCGCCTTCACCATGGGCATGAGCCACGTCGCCCGCTATTACAACCGCCCCGGCATCCGCTACGTGCCGATCAGCGATTCACACCTGGTCCGCTGGGCGCTGGTCTGGCGCAGCGACAGCGAAACCCAGCAGATTCGCGAGCTGGCAAGCGTTGTTCGCGAGTTGGGGCCGCTGGGGCAGAACTGACCACGGCGATCGGTCCGTCACGCAGCCGAAGACAGTCGGCACCGTGCGGAAGGCAGACGGCATGGCAAGGCCCGCCGCAGCAATGCGACGGACCAGCGGGGACGGATCAGGCTCGTCCGACGTAGGCGAGCAGCCGACGGTACGTGGGAGTGTCGGCGGCCACCTCGACCTCGGGACCGAACATCCCTGGTACGCGGAAGTTTTCGAGACCCATCTCACGCATGATCGCCAGCATTTCCGCACACAGCTGCTCGTCGACCAGGCGCTCCTGTCCGGTGGCGACCGCCAGATCGACACCGTGCACGACGAGTTCGGTCAGGTGGATCACTGCCGCCATCGGCCCTGGCACCACGCCGAAGCCGAGACGCACCGTCTGTCCGAGTGCGTCGGGGCGATGCCAGGCCGCGCGGTCGAGCTCGGCCGCCTCGACGTAGGCGCCCTGCGGGTCGGTGCCGAGCCAGTCGTCGTGGTGGTCGCGATCCGGTGTCAGGCCCAGCAGTTGGGCGGCAAAGATATTCATGCCGCCCACCAGGTGGTTGAGCAGCTCACGCAGATCCCATTCCGGGCACGGCGTCGGCGCGCTCATGTGTTCTGCGGCAATGCCTTTGACGATGCCGCCGGACACATCGATGGCCCGGTCGATGCGGTTGATCATGTTCATGTCGGTCTCCTGGAAAGTGTCGAGCAGTGGTGGTAAATCAGGCCCGGTCGAAAGTGTCGTCGAGCCAGTCGTAGATGCGAGCGAATGCGAAACGCTGTGCGCCGGACTGGCAATGGGCCTCGACACCCTGTTCTTCGGTGAATTCGAGCAGTGTCTTCGGGAATTCGGCGGCGCGGTAGTAGTTCGACGCGCGCAGGAAGCCGTCGCGGGCGCTGACCCGATGCGCCGTGCGCGTCGTATCCGATACCCGATCGGCCGTGGCCAGCCACTCGTCGTACCAGCTGTCGTAATCGTCGGGGACGATCCGCTGGCCCGTCATCACGACCTCACCGAAATCGGCTCCGCCATAGGCAATGTGACCGAAGGTGCGCAGGGTCTCGTACCAGAACGAGTGGTTGTCGGTAAAGAAGATCGGTTCCATTGCCAGCTCCTAAACGCAGTTCCTAGCGGCGTTAACAACCACAGTAGCGAGCAGCGGTCAACAAACGCAAGTCCTCACTGCGTTAAGGTGGAGCCATGGAGGAACAAGCCCGCTCCCGCCGCCCTGGAGGTCGCAGCGCCCGAGTGCGCGCGGCGGTACACCAGGCGGTCACCGAACTGGTCGCCGAACGCGGCTACGGCAACTTCACGATCGCCGAAGTCGCGACACGTGCTGGTGTCGCCGATACCAGCATCTACCGGCGCTGGGGCAATCTGGAGGCGCTGGCAATGGAGGTGACCGTCGATCGGCTCAGCACCGAGTCGGCGATGCCGAATACCGGTTCGCTCGAGGGCGATCTGCGCGCCTATGCCGCCAAGGCAGCGCGCGATGTCAGCGGGCCGGACGGATTGGCACTGCTGCGCACGATTCTCGCGTTGCTCGACACCGGTGCGGCGGGTGAACAGACGCGCGACCGATTCCTCGCCGAACGGGTGGACCAGATCCAAGCCATGCTCGATCGAGCCACCACCCGCGGCGAACAGGCCCCAGAGGTGCTGGAGGTGGTCGACATCATCCTGGCCCCGCTATACACCCGCACCCTGTTCGGCGCCGGCCCGCTCACCGACGACTACGTCGATACCCTCGTCGACCGGCTGTTGCACACGGCAGCGGCGGCCGATAAGCGAAAGTGATCGAAAGACAGTCGAATTCGGCGTTGTTCCCGCCGTGCGGCTCTCGCAGGCTGAGACGGTGTCCGAGATCAAGCCCTTCCGAATCGCGATCCCGCAGGCCGACCTGGACGACCTCGAATACCGCCTGACGCACACCCGCTACGTCGCGGAACTGCCCGCTCGGGAGGTCGCGGGCCGGGTGTACCCAGGAGTGCCGGTTCGGCCCGGCTGGGAGTACGGCGTTCCGCTATCGTTCGTCCGGCCGTTGCACGAATATTGGCGCGACACGTTCGACTGGCGCGCACAAGAGCAGCGGCTCAACACATTTCCGCAGTACACGACCGAAATCAATGGGCAAACCATCCATTTCGTACACGTCACCTCCCCTGAACCCGATGCGATGCCACTGCTGCTGGCCCATGGCTGGCCGAGCTCGTTTACCGAATTCCTCGGCCTGATAGGCGAATTGACCGATCCGCGCGCACACGGTGGCGATCCGAGCGACGCCTTCCATGTGGTGATCCCGTCCTATCCAGGCTTCGCCTTCTCAGGACCGACGCACACCGCCGGGTGGCGCCCGACGCGCATGGCCGCGGCATTCGACGAACTGATGAACCGCCTCGGCTACGACCGCTATGGTGTGCACGGCAACGACTGCGGCGCCATTGTCGCACCGGAGCTGGGCCGGATCGCCCCGGACCGGGTCTTCGGCGTGCACGTCACCCAGGTCTATTCCTTCCCCAGGCGCGAGCCGGGCGAGCTGGACGGACTCAGCGAATACGAGCTGATCCTGGTGTACTTCGGACAGAAATTCCGCCGGCACGCCATTCACAACGCCGCCCAGCAAGCGCAGCCGCAAACCCTCGGCCATGCACTGTCGGATTCCCCGGTCGGCCAGCTCGCCTGGAGCGGCCAGGCGCTGGTGAATGCGCTGAGCGCCGACGAATTGCTCACCAATGTGGCGATCTACTGGTTCACCAACACCTCGGCGTCGTCGGCCCGGTTCCACTTCGAGCACCATCGCTCACCCACGGCGATCGAGCCGACCACGGTGCCGATCGGTTTGGCCTCGTTCGGATTCGACTTCAAACCGCCGCGCAAATTCGCCGAACGCGACCATCGCAATCTCGTGCAATGGCACGAATACGACCGCGGCGGGCACTGGGCCGCCCACGAGGCCCCCGACCTGTTGCTCGCCGACCTGCGCGGATTCTTCAAAAAAGTGATCTGATCGGTCCGCCCATCGGCGACGATTACCTCGACCCGATCTCTCGATCCGAGGAGTGCAGATGGCCAACGATTGGAACCAGAACATCATCGCGGAGTTCCGTGCGAATGCGGGCAAGGTCGGCGGCCCGTTCGAGGGCAAGGATCTGCTGCTGCTCACCACGACCGGCGCGAAGACCGGACTGCCGCGCACGAATCCGGCGGCCTATATCCGCGACGGCAATCGTTTGGTGATCATCGCGTCCAAGGCAGGCGCACCCGATAACCCGGACTGGTATCACAATCTGCGGGCGAATCCGAAGGTCACGCTGGAGATCGGCACCGAGACCATCGAGGCGACGGCCACCCCGATCATCGGAGGTCCGGAACGCGATCGGCTCTATGCGGCGATGGTGGAGGTCATGCCGGGCTTCGCCGAATACGAGACCAAGACGGATCGGGTGATTCCGGTCGTCGCGCTGGAACCCAGCGCCTAAACCGCTGAGCGACGACCGATCCAGACGGTCACCGTGAACAGCAGAACGCCGAGCACGGCCAGCCCCGCCCCGACGGTCGCGGGTGCGGTGTAGCCGAGACCCGCCGCGATGACGAGTCCGCCCAACCACGCGCCCGCCGCATTGGCGATATTGAGGGCCGCATGATTGAGCGCCGCGGCGAGGGTCTGGGCGTCGGCGGCGACATCCATCAGCCGGGTCTGCAGACCCGGCGCGAGCGCCGCACCCGATGCGCCGATGAAGAACGCACCGATGGCCGCCGTGTACGGATTGTGCGCGGCGGCAACGAATCCCGCCAAGATGACGACCATCGCGATCATCGCGACGTAGATAGCCCGGTCGACGCCGCGGTCGGCCAGAATGCCGCCGACAATATTGCCCGCGACCATCCCGAGCCCGAAGAGCATGAGCACGAACGGCACCAGGCCGAGCCGCAGACCGGACACATCGGTCAGCGTGGTGGTGATGTAGGTGTAGACGGCGAACATGCCGCCGAAGCCGATCGCGCCGACCAGCAGGGTCAGCAGCACCTGCGGGCGACGCAGTGCGCCGAGTTCGGTCATCGGGTTGGTGATCCGGATGCCGTGCAGTTCCGGAACGAATCGGATCAGCGCCGCGACGGTGGCGACACCGATCACCGCGACCACCACGAAGGCATCGCGCCAGCCGAGATGCTGGCCGAGCCAGGTCGCACTGGGAACGCCGACAACGTTGGCGGCGCTCAGTCCCAGCATAACCGCGGCAACCGCCTTTGCGCGCTGCCCAACCGGCGCCAGAGTCGCCGCGGCCAGTGAGGCGACACCGAAGTACGCGCCGTGCGGCAGGCCCGAAACGAACCGCGCGATGACCAGAGTTTCGAATGTGGGCGCGATAACCGTCGCGGCATTTCCGATGGTGAATGCCACCATCAGGGCGACAAGCAGACGTTTGCGCGGCACCCGCGCGGCAAGTGCGGCGATCAGCGGAGCGCCGACGACGACGCCGAGCGCATAGGCCGATACCGCATGCCCTGCCGTCGGCTCGGAGACGTGCATGGCGCCGGCGATATCGGGCAGCAAACCCATCGTGACGAATTCGGTTGTGCCGATTCCGAATCCACCGAGGGCCAGCGCCAGCATCGCCGGAATATGCCAGTCCGTCCGCTCGGCCTCGGCGGGTGCTGGGGTCTGCGTGGCAACGGTACTGGTCACGTATTCATGTAACCGCTCGGCGACTCCCGCTGCTTCCCAGGCGAACGTGAGTTCCCCCACGTCGAGAACAATGCGGGCACCCGTACCACCGACCCTTTCGAGCGACCTGCAAGCAGTCGCTAGCGGTGTGGTGCGGGTGCCCGTAGGTCGCGCATGGCGTCGACCACCAACATCGCCCGAGCGACGACTGATTTCGTGAGCACATGGGTAACTCACCGGGTACGCCCAGAAGCCAACCCCACGCTTTCCGCCGGCCCGCGACGCCACCTCGGTGGCACTCACGACCGGCAAAAGGCGCGGAGAGGCGGGGGAAGCTCAGCGCAGGGCGCGGGCCAGGTTGGCGTCGAGCGCACCGAGGAACTCCTCGGTGGTCAGGTAGCCCTGATCGCCGCCGACGAGCAGCGCAAGGTCCTTGGTCATCTGGCCGCCCTCGACGGTCTTGATGACAACATCCTCGAGAGTCTGCGCGAAGCCGATCACCTCGGGGGTGTTGTCCAGCTTGCCGCGGTGCTCGAGGCCGCGGGTCCAGGCGAAGATCGACGCGATCGGGTTGGTCGAGGTCGGCTTGCCCTGCTGATGCTGGCGGTAGTGCCGGGTGACCGTGCCGTGCGCGGCCTCGGCCTCACAGGTCCGGCCGTCCGGGGTGAGCAGCACCGAGGTCATCAGGCCGAGCGAGCCGAAACCCTGGGCCACGGTGTCGGACTGCACATCGCCGTCGTAGTTCTTGCAGGCCCAGACGTAGCCGCCCTCCCACTTCATGGAGGAGGCGACCATATCGTCGATCAGGCGGTGCTCGTAGGTGAGTCCGGCCGCGTCGAACTGGGTCTTGAACTCGGCGTCGAACACCTCCTGGAAGGTGTCCTTGAACATGCCGTCGTAGGCCTTGAGGATGGTGTTCTTGGTCGACATGTAGACCGGGTAGTTCTGCTGCAGGCCATAGTTGAACGAGGCCCGCGCGAAGTCCTCGATGGACTTCTTGAAGTTGTACATACCCATCACGACGCCGCCGTCCTCGGGCATCTGCACGACCTCGTGCACGATCGGCTCGCTGCCGTCCTCGGGGGTGAAGGTGAGGGTGACGGTGCCGCCCTGGAACACCTTGAAGTCGGTGGCGCGGTACTGGTCGCCGAACGCGTGACGGCCGATGATGATCGGCTTGGTCCAGCCGGGGACCAGACGCGGCACATTCGAGATGATGATCGGCGCGCGGAAGATGGTTCCGCCGAGGATGTTGCGGATGGTGCCGTTGGGCGAGCGCCACATCTTCTTCAGGCCGAATTCCTCGACCCGGGCCTCATCCGGAGTGATCGTGGCGCACTTGACGCCGACACCATGCTCCTTGATCGCGTTCGCGGCGTCGATCGTGACCTGGTCGTCTGTCTTGTCCCGATATTCGATGCCGAGGTCGTAATACTCGAGGTTCACGTCGAGATACGGGTGGATCAGCTTGTCCTTGATGAACTGCCAGATGATCCGGGTCATCTCGTCTCCGTCGAGTTCGACGACGGTGCCTTCAACCTTGATCTTGGACATGGATCTTCGTGTCCTCCTAGGATGGTGCCCTTATTGCACGGCCAGGCGAACACGCTTGTGAGCGGACCCCAGCTGTTCCAACAGACAACGTATATGTCCCGCGTTGTCCGCGAGACGAGTGGTGCAAACAAGACAAGCGTACTGCTGCCATTGTTCTCACCGCGCGGGCAGCCCCCCATGTGAAGCCGCCCGAAATTGTTACCGACAAGTAGGTCGGATCCTGCCGAAATAGCGATGTCCGGGCATCCCATCGGACACCCGGACATCGCTATTTCAGGATCAGACCGCGACCGGAATCCGCGCGTCTTCCTCGGCTCCCTCGATCAGATTTTCCGGCTTGTCCCGAATCATCAATGCGATCACCGGAATTGCCGCGAGGAAGAATCCGGCGCCGACATAGAACGCCACGTCGTAGCTGTGGATCGAAGCGCGGGCCATCAGGTTGTCCACCGTCGGATTGTTCTGGGCGAAGGTCTTGGCCGTCTGCACCGAGATGGTGGTGAGCAGTGCGGTGCCCACCGCGCCACCGACCTGCTGTGCCGCATTCAACAGCGCACTGGCCACACCCGAGTCCTCCTCCTCGACCTGATGCAGCGCGACGGTCTGCATCCCGACGAACAGCGGGCCCATACCGAGCGCGATCAGCACCTGCGCGGGCAGCACGCCGACCGCGTAGCTGTCGCCGTAGCTCAGCTGCGCCAGCCACACCAGACCCAGCACACCGAGCACGGCCCCGGCCACCATCAGCGGGCGCGGGCCCAGCTTCGGCAGCAGCGCGCTGGTGACACCGGCAGAGATCGCGATGCCCGCCGGGAACGGCAGGAAGGCGAAACCGGCCTTCAGCGACGAGTAGCCGAGGGTGATCTGGAAGTAGTAGCTCAGGAACAGGAACATCGCGAACATCGCGATCGGGATCAGCAACGCGGCCAGGAAGGCGCCACCTCGGTTGATCTCACCCGGAATATGCAGCGGCAGCAGCGGATTCGACGAGCGACGCTCGATGGCGACGAAGGCGATCAGCAGGGCGACGCCGATGACGAGCAGCCCGAGGGTGCTGCCGGCCAGCCAGCCGTCCTCGGCGGCGCGGCTGAATCCGTACACGATGGCGATCAGACCGAGCGTCACGGTGACCGCGCCGGGCACGTCATAGCCACCGGTGCGCGGTGTCGGCACATCCTTCACCACGAAGGCCAGCGCGCCGAGCAGCGCGAGCAGTGCGATCGGGGTGTTCACCAGCAGGCACCAGCGCCAGGAGGCGTATTCGGTCAGCGCGCCACCCGCGATCAGACCGAGTGCCGCACCACCCGCGGAGATACCGGCGAAGACGCCGAACGCGGTCGCGCGCTCCTTGGCCTCGGTGAAGGTCACCGAGAGCAGTGACAGTGCCGCGGGGGCGAGCAGCGCCGCGAACGCACCCTGCAGTGCCCGTCCGGCGAACAGCTCCGCACCGTTCTGCGCCAGACCCGCCACCGCGGACGCGCCCGCGAAGCCGACCAGGCCGACGATGAAGATCCGACGCCGCCCGAGGTAGTCGGCCAGCCGTCCGCCGAGCAGCAACAGACCGCCGAAGATCAGCGTGTAGGCGGTCAGCATCCACTGCCGATTGCCGTCGCTGATGTCGAGATCCTGCTGGGCGAACGGCAGCGAGATGGTCACGATGGTGGCGTCGAGAACCACCATGAGCTGGGCCAATGCGATCACCCCCAGGGCCCACCAGCGTGCCGAACTCGTTTGCTTCTCCAGAACTTCCACCGCTGTCGCAGTCTCGCTCACCTTGGTCTCCTCGTCCGAAGTTCGTGCAGTCATCCTGTCATTGGCAGACATTTGTCGTCAAGAGAAAAATGTCGCACTACGACATTTGACCGTTAAAGACACAAGTCGTCCCGATTGCGCTAACATGAGGCCATGCTCGAGTCATCGACGCCGATCGGCGCGAGCGCCACAGCCGAGGACGCTGTGCGCGCCCCAGCGAACCCAGGGCCCAGTGCGCCCGGCGGTCTGGGGTTGCGCGAGCGCAAGAAGCAGCAGACCCGGTTGCGCATCATCGAGGTGGCGCTCGACCTGTGCGACGCACAGGGATTCGACGCGACGACGGTGGAACAGATCGCGGAACGCGCGGATGTGTCCCCGCGCACGATCAACCGGTATTTCGATAGCAAAGAAGCCATCGTCCTCGGGCCGGTCAAGGATTTCGGACTCGCGATCGCCGAATGCCTGCGTGGACTCCCGGTCACCGGCAATGAGCTGCAATCGCTGCGCGAGGCCTTCCTGCTGGTCGTCGACCAGGCGGCGGTGAATACCGAGGGACCGCTGTCGTTCCGGCGCTTCCAGCAGATGCAGCGGATCCTGCGCAGCAGTCCGACGGTCAGTGCGCAGAGCATGGAACTGGCCGACGACAAGAACGCCGCGATCGCCGACGCGATCGCCGAGCGGCTCGGCACCCAGCCCGACGCGCTGCCGGTGCGGCTGGTCGTCGGCGCCTGGCAGCTGATCGGCCACCTCAGCATGGAGTGCCAGAACTCGATCTTCGACGCGGAGGACACCGCTGCGGCCGCCGCGGAGGCCCGCACCGGATTCACCACGTCGTTCGACGAGTTCATACGCGTGTGCACCGGGCAGCCCGCGACCGAACCGGCGGACAACCGGTAACGGATTTCAGTCGCCGACCGCGCGCCGGTTACCATATCCGTCAGGTCATGAGTGCCAGCGCGAAGCCCCGGCTTGCTGGACGGCAACCCTCCAGCAGCGGTGGGGTGCTCCGGGTGATGACCGGGCTTTCGATGGTCGAGAGCAAGCGCGCACTTCAGGAGGTATTTCCGATGAGTTGTTGTCCGTTACCCAGATCCCGATAAGACCTGCTGGCGAACAACCCTTTGGAGCACGACATGAGTGACCCCATCGCGTCCGCGGCCACACTCCCGGTCTACCGGACCGCGGCCCGGTTCAGCCGGGTAGCTAACATCGAGGATGTGCGTTCCCTCGTGATTCCCCCGGTATCGGCGACGCACTGTCCTCAGCGGGCTGGTTTCACGGCGGCGACGACGTGACCGTGACCGACCCCAGTACCGCGCGTTCGTCCGCGGTGGCCCTGCCACCGCCGGACGGGAGGCTCGGCATCATTGCCATCGGGGACGTGCGGCTGGAGACCGGCGCGGTCATCCCGGACGTTCATCTGGCCATGCAGCGCTGGGGTGAGCTCTCCCCCGCATTGGACAATGTGGTGTTCGTCGAGCACGCGCTGACCGGCGATTCGCATGTCGTCGGTGTGCCCGACGATATCCATCCGCTGCCCGGCTGGTGGGACGGCATGGTCGGGCCGGGCGCACCGGTGGATACCGACGAATGGTGTGTCATCGCGACGAACGTGCTCGGCGGCTGCAAGGGCAGCACCGGCCCCTCGACGCTGGCACCGGACGGAAAGCCTTGGGGCGCAAGGTTTCCGGAGATCTCGATCCGGGATCAGGTGACCGCGGAAGCGGCGCTGCTCGATCTGCTCGGCATCGAACGGCTGGCCGCCGTCGTCGGCGGTTCGATGGGCGGCATGCGGGTGCTGGAGTGGATGGTCGGCGCGCCGGAACGGGTCGGTTCCGCACTGGTACTTGCCGTCGGCGCACGCGCCACCGCCGACCAGATCGGCACGCAGACAACGCAAATCGCCGCCATCAAGGCCGATCCGGACTGGCAGGGCGGCGACTACCACGACACCGATCGCGCCCCGACGACTGGCATGGGCATCGCCCGCCGCATCGCACACCTGACCTACCGCACCGAGGGCGAACTCGATCACCGCTTCGAGAACAATGCGCAGGGCGACGAGGATCCGCGCAACGGCGGCCGCTATGCGGTACAGAGCTATCTGGACCACCAGGCCGAAAAGCTTTGCAGCCGTTTCGATCCCGCCACCTACGTCCTGCTGACCGAGGCGATGAACCGACACGATATCGGCCGCGGGCGCGGCGGTATCGCGGCCGCCCTCGCCGCCACCCCGGTGCCGTGCGTGGTCGGCGGCGTCGACTCGGATCGCTTGTACCCGTTGCGAACTCAACAGGAACTGGCCGACGGGCTACCGGGCTGCGAAGGTCTGGAGATCGTGCATTCCCGCGACGGACACGACGGTTTCCTCACCGAAGCGGCCGCCGTATCCAAATTGCTCACCGAGACAATGCGACTGGCGCGAGTCGGTCGCAACAGCTGAAAGTTCGCTGCCTGCAAGGCCGCCACTAGTCCGGTAGCAGTCGAAGAGGAACCGAGTGACGCGTTCGGACAGCGCTGAAATGACGGCGATCCAGGGTAGCCACTTCCTTCACGTCGAGCCGTTCGGCGACGGCAAGGACGGCGGCATCGACGGCACCCAGCGGGAAGTCAGCGTACTTCCGGACCAACTCGGCCATCCGCAATAGATCGGTTCGGGTGAGATCGACGAGCTCGATCTCCTCGTTGGCGATCGATTCCAGAAACTTGGCCTCAGCCGAAGGTCCGACACGAGTTTCCAGGAAATAGCAGACTTCCGCGAGAACCGGGCCAGGCACAAGCAACGGCCCGGGATGGGTCTCGAGGAGATCAAGGCAGCGTTGATGATCCGAGTCGTTTTCGTTCAGTACGGCAACGAGCGGACCTGTGTCGCAGACGATCACTCGGCTTGTTTAGCACGCTCCTCGCGGAGCAACTCTTCCGACCTGGCCGCGAGATCGGGCTCAGCATGCATCATGCCAGCAAACGAGAGGTGCCGACGTCGCTCGCCCTTGGGCTCGGTGACGGGGCCCCGCTGGGGAGTATCGGTGACAACCAACTGCAACGCGACAGCCCGCAGCGCATGCGCCTGGTCCGGCGTCAACCGATCGACCAGGCGATGCAGGTCTTCGTAGTCGTGCGCTGCGGTCATAGCGACGATTGTAGTGTGCAAACAAAACAAAAGTATGCGTGCACACCAAGTATCGACCCGACTCGACGGATGGATGGATGCCGACGCGTAGTCGTGATTTGTGGGGCCATCATTCCTTTGACTGTGCGGCTGGGGCACCGGCGAGCAGTTGGACGATGGAGTGGACGAAGCCTTCCAATCGCTCGCGCGGGTATTCGTCCGGCGCGCTGACCGCGAGTCTGCCGAGCATTTCGGCGACGCTCAGCACCGCGTTGGTAAGTAGTGCGGAATCCATTCCCGCCCAACGCGGATCGAGAGCGATGCCCATACTGACCAAGGATTCGGCTTGGGTGAAGACCCCGGTGCGGGAATCGGCCAGTGCCGCACGGTATTCATCGGGGGCGCTGCCGGGAGTAGCGAGGATCAGGCGCCAGCGCGTCGGATTCTCCAGTGCGACACCGACGAATGCTTCGACCGTGGCCGAGGCCGCAGTCACCGGATCGGCACCGAGCAGATCGGTGGGCAGGGTCGCGGCGACCTGCTCGAGACCGCGTTCGCGTTCGCGTTCCAGCAGTGCCGCAACGAGTTCCGCGCGAGTCTTGAACACGGTGTACAGCACAGGTTTCCCGACGCCCGCCTCCTGTGCGACCGCCTCCATGCTCAGCTGGTGCAACTCCACTCTGCTCAGCACCGCGTAGGCGGCGTCGAGCAGTTGGACGCGGCGCTCCCCGGGAGGTAGGCGTGGCGCGTATCGCCGTCTCGGCCGGTCCGGCGCGGTGCGCGATTCCGTCACTCGATTCACCTCCATTCGCGTCCATCCTGTCAGCATCGGCCTCCGGTTATGGAATCCATCCGAGAACAAATGCTACGTGACCGTTGTATTGCTTGGCGGCAATTGCTACGGTTGCGTTGTATTCGCCGATTCGGGAGGGCGAGCAGGCAAGAGGAGCAGCAGATGTCCTTCGATCCGACCACTCTTCGCCGGGACGACTACGGGTTCTTCGGCCCGGATTCGCCCAGCTGGAAGATCTGGACCGCGCCGACCGCCGTGATCGGCTTCCAGCGCGCGGTGGTCCTCGAGCACTTCGATCCGTTCCTGACCGCAGCCGTCGCCGATTCGCAGGGCATCTACGCCGACCCGCGCAGCCGGTTGGACCACACCTTCGCCTACTTCCTGCTCGTCGCGATCGCCGACGGCCGCACGGCCATCCAGGCCTCGGAACATCTGATGCAGGTGCACGCGCCGATGACCGGTATCGAACCGATCAGCGGACAGCGCTACAGCGCGAACAGCCCGGAAACCCAGCTGTGGATCCACATCACCGGCTGGCATTCGGTGCTCAAGGCGTACGAGGTCTTCGGCCCCGGCCCACTCGGCCCGGAGGAAGAGGCGCGCTACTGGCGCGAGTGCGCGATCGCCGCCGAACTGCAGACCTGCAAGCCGGAGGATGTGCCGCGCTCCCGCGAGGAGGTGCGCGCGTACTTCGCGAAGGTCCGCCCGAGCCTGTGCACCTCCGAGCGTGCCGAGCAGGGCATGCACCACCTGCTGTGGACCTCGCCACGCAACGGCGCGGGCATCAGTTATGCCCTCGGCAGTCGGCTACTGTCCCTGGCTTCGATTGCCACACTGCCGAAATGGATGCGCAGGCTCGGCCGCTTCGATCGCTGGGGAATCATCGATCTGCTGGTCCGACCGGCCGCCAAGACCATCGTGTGGGGCAGCGCCGCATTCAACTCGTTCGGCCTGATCACCGCCGCGCCGTTCATCGCACCGATGGCGGGTCAGATCCTGGAGCAGCATATGAAGGGCGAGCCGCCGACCCGACTGGAGACGATTACGCCGAGCGAGGCGCGCCGGTTGTACGGCGGGCGCGGTCGGCGCGCGATAGCCGAGGTCGGCTAGCGCGCGGCGCGACGCGCGGCTTCGATGCGGTTGATATCGAGCGATACTCGTCGAGCCGGAGCTGACGCTGCACTTCGGCACGAGTGAACTGGCGGCTCCGCAAGACAAGGTGAGCCACCATTCGACTGCACTCGATCGAACGCTGCCGCGTCGGTGGCCGGGTCGGCGGGCACCGACGAAAGTTGTTGCACCTCAGTCGACACCGAACTCCGAACGGTGGCGCACAAGGTTGACGTCGACCGATGGACGTCGCCTTGACTCGGGGAGTCGCCGATGTGCAGATTGGCCGACATCGCACCCGTCTCAGTGTGGCGGGCATTCCGGTTCATGGACGACATCGGGGGTAGACCATGCGCATTCATCGTGTCGTATCGATATTCGCGCTGCTCGGCGCGATGTTGATCGGTACTGCGGCGTGCTCGGACGAGCCGACCGAGACCACCCGGGCCGCGGCGTCGACGACCACCCTGCCCCCGGCGCCGACCGTCCTGGGCCCACTCGGCTTCGGCAAACTGCGGCTCGGGATGAGCCGGAGCGAGGCCGAGGCCACCGGTGAAATCGCGGCCTTCGACGACACCAACGATCCGCCCGGCTGCGGCCGCTATACCGCACGAACGGGTTGGCAGGGTTTCACCAACAAGGGCGAAATAGTGGCGATCATGCCCGGCAAACTTCCGGTCCGCACGTCCGAAGGCATCGCCGTCGGTTCCACCGTCGACGAAGTGCGCGCCGCTTATCCCACGCTCGAGATCGGCTACAACTGGAGTTCCGCCGCGGTCCCCGACCAACCGGCGCGCTACGGCTTCCTCGGCATCTACCGGAATATGCCCGCCAATGCGAAGGTCACCCAGATCATGCTCTACAACGACCGGGACACCTGCCACAACTAGCGCGGTGCGGTCTCAGCCGACGCCGAGCGTATTGATCGTGGCGGCGATGAAGACGATGGCGGTGCCGAGCAGGCTCAGTGCGGCGACATCGAACGGCTTGCTGCGCACGGCGAGCAGTCCGACCCGGGCGGTCGGCAGGCAGAGCCGGAAGGTGGCCGCGAGCAGGGCAGCACCGCCGAAGAACAGCGCGCCGCGGCGCCAGCGATCCCAGGCCACGAAGACGACCGCGAGCAGAATGACCGCCGTCACGACCAGCATGGGCAGGTGGCAGCGCAGGAACTGCGCACCCAGGCTGGTCCGGTCGGACTGCCGTTCGGCGGCAGACGGGTCAACGTCGGTCACGCCCTCGATTCTTGCAGACGACATGCGGCCGCTCACACCAGTGCGCCGCGGCCGAGCACTCACCCGGCGAGCCTCGAGGCGGGGCTACTGCTCCGCAACAGAATTCGCCGCACGGCGGCACACCCGATCAGACATTGCCTCAAACTACTACGCGGCGTAGTTTCAAGAGAAAGATTCATCCGGCACAAGGGGGTACGGACAATGCGAGCGCTTACCCGGATTCGGCACTACCTGCAAGCGGTTCGGCAGGCGAAGCGGAACCGATCCGACCTGTTCGGCTGGCTCGCCCGCCGACCGCAGATCCTTCTCGGCACGATCGGATACGAAACAGCGCTGCTGTTCAGCAACAGACTGGATCCGAAGCTCAAGGAACTGGCCGAACTGAAGACGGCCGGACTCGTGAATTGCGAGTTCTGCCTGGATATCGGCTCTGCGCTGGCACACTCCAGCGGACTCACCGAACAACAACTGCGCGACCTGCCGCGCTATCGCACCAGCGACGCCTACAGCGACCTGGAAAAACTCGTCATCTCCTTCGCCGAGGCGATGACCGCCACCCCGGCCATCGACCTCGCGGGCCTGCGCACCGAATTGCTGACGCACCTGTCCAAGGGGCAGTTCGCCGAACTGACCGCCAGCATCGCCTGGGAGAACCAGCGCGCCCGTCACAACCAGGGCCTGGGCGTGCGCCCGACCGGGATGGCCGACGGCATGGCATGCGCCATCCCGGAGCGGGCCGCTAACGAACGTTGAAGTAATGGCCCTGGTCGAGATCCTCGATAAGGCCGGGGTGTGTCGGCTTCCAGGTGAGGAGTTCCCGGGTCCGCGCGCTCGAGGTCGGATTGTCCAGCGCGACAAGGGGACCGAGGAAACCGAAGTGAGCGTCCGCTTGCTCCGGCGGGATGCTGATCACCGGTAGATCCAGATGGCGACCGATCGCTTCGGCGATCTCACGGAAGGGCACGCCTTCGTCGTCGACGGCATGTAACCGCGCCCCCGCGGGGGCGGTTTCCAGCGCCAAGCGGTACAGGTGCGCGGCATCGAGTGTGTGTCCGGCGGGCCAGCGGTTGTTCCCGTCACCGACGTAGGCGGCGACGCCCTTATCTCGGGCGGTGGCGATCAAGATCGGGACGAAGCCGTAATGGTCGAGCGAACTGTGCACGGTCGGTGGCAGCCGGACGACAGCCGATCGAACACCACGATCCGCGAGCGCGACCACCGCATTCTCGGCGTCGACCCGCGGCCCAGCAGCGAGCGCGTCGGCTTCGGTTCCCACCCGGGTCAGCCCGGCCGACGCGAGCGTGAGCGTGCCCGATGTACCCACAAAGGGTTTGCCGGTGCCCGCGAGCGCATCGCCGATGGTCTCGATGGCGCGCAGATCGGCCGCGATCGCTCCGGCGTAGTCGCCGGTCTGCATGGCTTCATGTTTGAAGGCCAAGTGGATGACACCGTCGGCCGCGGCGGCGGCTGCGCGCAGGTTGTCGAGATCGTCGAGATCTCCGCGGTGCACCTCGGCACCGGCTTCTGCCACCGTGGCGGCAGCTTCATTCGAGCGAGCCAGGCCGACGACCTGATGTCCGGCGTCGAGAAGTTCGGGGATGACCGCGGAGCCGATATGTCCCGACGCCCCGGTAATGAAAATCCGCACGGAAGTACTCCAAGTCTTTCGATGCCCTCGCCAGTGCGAAGGCAGTGATGTCAGTGACTGTCATCAACGCTACACGCGATGACAGTCGCTGTCATCAGATAGGATCCTGCACATGAGTCGATGGGAGCCTGATGCGCGCGGTCGCCTCGAAAAATCGGCTCTGGAGCTGTACCGCGAGAACGGATTCGAGAGCACGACCGTCGCCGAGATCACCAGGCGTGCGGGGCTTACCGAGCGAACGTTCTTCCGGCATTTCGCAGATAAGCGCGAGGTCCTGTTCGCGGGGGCGAGCGCGCTCCAAGAAGCCCTCGTGCGCGGGGTGCACGACGCGCCCGCCGCCATGCCGCCGATCGAGGCGATCGCCACGGCGCTCACGCAGGTCGCCGATACTGTTTTCGAGCAGCGCCGCGAGCTCGCCTGGCAGCGGCAAGCCGTTATCGCGGCCAATGCCGAACTTCAGGAGCGCGAGTTGGTCAAGCTCGCAACACTCGCCGCCGCGCTGGCCGAGGCGCTACGCGGGCGCGGCGTGACCGATCCGGCCGCGAGTCTGGCCGCCGAGGCCGGGATCGCGGTATTCAAGATCGCCTTCGAGAGCTGGATCGGCGGCGAGCGCACTCTGTCGCAACTGATCCGAGAATCCGTCAACGAACTGAGACTCGTGACCGGCGCGCAGGACCTGCCCGATGTCGTTCCGGGCTAGCTGGAGCGACCTGGTTGACTGCACAGGTGTTCCGTTTGATGTTTCACGAGCCCGCGATTCCCGGAAATACCGGCAATGCGATTCGACTTGTCGCGGGGACCGGGTGTGAGCTGCATCTGGTCGAGCCATTGGGGTTCGACCTTTCGGAGGCGAAGTTGCGGCGGGCCGGATTGGATTACCACGATCTGGCCTCGGTGACGGTGCACAAGACCCTCGCGGCGGCATGGGAATCGGTGCGGCCCGAGCGCGTGTTCGCATTCACGACCCATGCGAGCACGCGGTATACCGATGTGGCGTACCGGGAGGGTGATGTGCTGCTTTTCGGCACCGAACCGACGGGGCTGCCGCCGGAGGTGCTCGACGATCCGCACATCACCGATCGACTGCGCATTCCGATGCTGCCCGGCCGCCGCTCGATGAACCTCTCCAACGCCGCCGCCGTCACCGTCTACGAGGCCTGGCGTCAGTTCGGATTTCCCGGCGCCGTGTGACCATGTCGCTCAACCCGATTCGGCGATGGCGGCGGGGGTCAGAGGTCCAGCTCGAAGCGTTTGAAGCGGGAGGTTGCGCCTGCGGCGAGGCGGACGGCGGATTTGGGGACGCCGTAGTGGTCGGCGAGGAGTTCGATGGCGGCCTTGTTGGCCTTGCCCTCCACTGCGGGGGCGCGGACGTACAGCTGCAGGGAGCCGTCGTCGAGGGTTTCGACGAGTGGGCCCTTACGGCTGTTCGGTTTGATCGTCGCCCTTACGACCGTCGGCACCTGTATCTCCCATCGTCCCAGCGCCTTTCGCTGTACCAGCACCTTTTCCGGTGGTTCCAGCACTCGTGCCAGTCTCGGCACCGGCAACTGCACCTGCGTCAGTATCGGCACCTTCCGCTGCCTTCGCGCTCGACTCGGTCGGCGTACCGACCGCAGCGGCCTTGCCCTGCTCGGATCCTCCCGGTTCCGACGAATGCTTCCGGCCCCGCACCACTCGCACAAGACCCCACAACACCGCGCCGATGACCACGACGAATCCGAGCCACGGAATCGCCTTGCCGGTGAACACCACCGTGTCTTTCAGCCAATCGACCAGTGAATGCCAGCCGGAGACGATGCCGTCCCAGAAATTGGTCGGCCCCTTGTCGGAATCCTTATCCTCAGTGGTGATGTCGATGGTGAGCGTGGACAGCGCGACCTGATCGTCGAGGTGCCGCTTCTGCGCGGTAAGGCTGTCGAGCTCACCCTGCCGACTCGACAGCGCCTGCTCGGCGGCAATGAGATCCGCGGTATTGGTCGCACCGGAGATGAGCGCGCGCAACCGGTCGACCGAGGCCTGCAGCGCCTTGATCCTGGCGTCGAGGTCCTGCCACTGCATGGTGACGTCGTCGCGGTTGGTGCTCATCCGGGTGACCCGGCCGACCCCGCCGAGGCCGTCGATGAACTTGTCTGTCTTATCCGCTGGCACCCGCACGGTGAGCGTGGCCTGCGGATCGGTGTCATCGGTGCCCGGCTGTTCGGTGCGGCTGTCGACCCGGCCGCCGACCTCGCGCACCTGATCGGTCACCTTGCCGCCCGCCTTGATCGGATCATCCGCGGTGATGTCGACGCTGCCGGTGATGACCTCCTTGCGCGCCTCGACGGTGGTCCCGCCGGTATCCCCCTTCGCCGGTGAGCCCTCGCGCAGACTCGGCGGCGGCGCCATCGGCGCTACGGTCGCCATGCTCGACCGGCCCGAATTGGCGTTGTCGCCGTTGTCATCACCGCAGCCGACCAGCAACGTCAAACCCAGCAGGCCGATCACCAGCACAGCAAGCTTCCGCATGCACGCAGGTTAGCCGCTGCGGCGAATTCGGTCACGAAACTCGATGCGGGCCATTCCCGAATGCCGAAGGGACGCCGACCAGTTTCACGAGAAATCGTTCGATCTGATCGGCGAGCGGCGGCCAGGTCTGGCCGGGTTCGTTGAGTCGCATCGACACCGCGCCGTGCACCGCCGCGCGCAGATCGAGCATGACCGAGACCGGGTCGTCGACGGGTACCAGACCAGCATCCATACAGCGCCGGATCGCGGCGGCCGTGCGTTCGGTCAGCTCCCGCTTGAACGGCAGGTCCACGCGCCGGTTGAGGGTGCTCTCGTGCAGCACCTTGTACATGCCCGGATGTCGATAGGCCCAGTCGCCGAGGACGCGGACGCGAGCGCGCAGTCTGTCGACGGGATCGTCGACGGCGGCCTCCGCGTCATCGATCGCGCGCACCAGATCGCCGTGATATCGCTCCAGCGCGGCCGACACCAGTGCGTCTCGATCGGCGAAATGCAGGTAGACCGACGTTGCGGCACTACCGATTTCGCGCGCGACCGCGCGCATGGACAGGGCCTGATCATCGCCGAGTTCATCCAGCAGCCGGATCGCGGCGTCGATGATCTCCGCACGCAGTCGGCCACCGTGGCCGCGCGGATTGCGACCGCGCCGGGTCGTCGCATCGGAGGTCATCAGAGGATTGTAGCCGGACAAACGTAGCGCTACAGTTGTAACGCTACAGCTGTTCAGTTACCGCCAGCGACTGCTTGCAGGCCGCTCGAAGAGATCAGAGAAATGATCATGACCAGCACTTTCGTCGATCCGAAGCTCGAATCGAACAAGCAGACCGTCCTCGCGTTCTACGAAGCCGCGTTCAATGCCAAGGATTTCGAGGCCACCGCCGAGTTCTTCGGTGCGCGCTACATCCAGCACAATCCGGAGATCGCCGATGATTTCGACGGACTACTCGCACGCCTCACCGGCCTGAAGGAGGGCGCGCCGAAACTCCGTGTCGAAGTGAAACGCATTGTGGCAGAGGGTGATTACGTGGTCGCCCATGTGCACGGCGTGCGCGAACCCGGCGACCGCGGACTGGCCATCATGGATATCTTCCGCCTCGCCGACGGAAAGCTGGTCGAACACTGGGATGTCATCCAGCCGGTTCCGGAGCAGGCCGCCAATGCGAACGGAATATTCTGAGCCTCAACGGAAGTCGCGGGATTTCGTATCGACGCGCAGGTCCATGCGCTGCAGATATTCGGCGACGACACTGACCGCGCCCTCGGCATTCTGGACCCGGCCGCGGATGAGCAGGGCGGGTGCGCTCTGGGCCAGGCGGCGATAGCGGGTCCACAGGCCCACCGAGCAGACGACGTTCACCATGCCGGTTTCGTCTTCCAGGTTGAGGAAGGTGACACCGGCGGCGGTGGCGGGGCGTTGCCGATGCGTGACGGCGCCGCCGACCAGAACGCGGGAGCCGTCGGGCACG
Organism: Nocardia sp. NPDC102475; assembly: GCF_055584605.1. Taxonomy (NCBI): domain Bacteria; kingdom Bacillati; phylum Actinomycetota; class Actinomycetes; order Mycobacteriales; family Nocardiaceae; genus Nocardia; species Nocardia sp. NPDC102475. The sequence continues at coordinate 223,461 of NZ_JBVJLS010000013.1, forward strand.
TCGAGTAAGCCGGCGGCGGGGATGACGCCGAGCGCATCCAGTTGCGGGCGTAGGAATTCGGTGGGGTAGCTGCCCGGGGAAATGCCGGTGGCCCAGACGTCGGCGGCGGCCAGTTCGAGTTCGCTCATGCCGGGCAGGGCGGGGGCGGTGGTGGCGGCGCCGGTGCCGGGAAGTCGGTCGGGACGTTCGCCCGCCGCGGCGCCCGCCGCCCACAGCGCCTCGCATCGGGTGATGCCGAGACAGCCCAAAGCGCCTGCGGTGGCGAGGGATTCGGCTTGGGCGACGGTGAGTTCCACGCGACCGGTCAGGTCGAGGAAGGAGGTGTACGGACCGGACGATCGGGCGGCGACAATGCGTTCGGCGAGTTCGGTGCCGATGTGACGGACGGTCGCAAGACCGAGTCGCACCTCGTCACCGTGGTTTTCGACGGCGGGTTCGGCGCGGCTGGCATTGATATCGGGTCCGTGCACCAGGACGCCGTGCCTGCGGGCATCGGCGACCAGCGACTGCGGTGAGTAGAACCCCATCGGCTGGGCACGCAGCAATCCGGCGCAGAAGGCGGCCGGATAGTGCAGTTTGAACCAGGCCGAGTAGAAGACGATCGAGGCGAAGCTCTGCGAATGGCTCTCCGGGAAGCCGAAATTCGCGAAGGCATACAGTTTCTCGTAGATGCGGTCGGCGACTTCGCCGGTGATGCCGTGCAGATCGCGCATGCCTTGATACAGCCTGTCCTTGAGGCGCTCCATGCGTTCGGGTGAGCGTTTGGAACCCATGGCGCGGCGCAGCTGATCGGCCTCGGCGGCGGTGAAACCGGCGACGTCGATGGCCATCTGCATGAGCTGTTCCTGGAACAGTGGCACGCCGAGGGTGCGTTTCAGCGAATTCTTCAGCGCGTCATGGTCATAGGTCACTTCCTCGTCCTCGTTGCGGCGACGGATGTAGGGATGCACCGAACCACCCTGGATCGGACCGGGTCGGATCAGCGCCACCTCCACCACCAAGTCGTAGAATTCCCGCGGCTTCAGCCGGGGCAGCGTGGCCATCTGTGCCCGCGACTCCACCTGGAACACCCCCACCGAGTCGGCGCGCGAAAGCATTTCGTAGACAGCGGTTTCCTTCAGGTCCAGCTTGTGCAGTTCGACGGTTTCGCCCTTGTGCTCGCGCACCATATCGATCATGTAGTGCAGCGCGGAGAGCATGCCGAGACCGAGCAGGTCGAACTTCACCAGATCTATCGCGGCGCAATCGTCTTTATCCCACTGCAGTACACTGCGGCCGGGCATGCGCGCCCATTCGACCGGGCAGACATCGGCGATGGGCCGGTCACAGATCACCATGCCGCCGGAATGAATTCCGAGATGTCTTGGCAGACCCTCGATTTCGGTGGCCAGCTCCAGCACTTCCGCGGGAATATCGGTGCCGGTTTCGGCGCCGACCCCGGTCCAGCGACTCACCTGCTTACTCCAGGCATCCTGCTGTCCAGGTGAAAAGCCCAGTGCGCGTGCGGCATCGCGAACCGCTGACTTACCGCGATAGGTGATCACATTCGCCACCTGAGCGGCGTATTCGCGACCGTATTTGGCGTAGACGTGCTGGATCGCCTCCTCGCGGCGATCGGATTCGATATCGATGTCGATATCGGGCGGGCCGTCGCGCTCCGGTGCGAGGAAGCGTTCGAACAGCAACTCGGCGGCGACCGGGTCGACATTGGTGATGCCGATCGCGTAGCAGACGGCCGAATTGGCGGCCGAACCCCGGCCCTGGCAAAGGATGTCGTTTTCCTTGCAGAAGCTGACGATATCGTGCACCACCAGGAAGTAACCGGGAAACTTCATCTCGTCGATGATCGCGAGTTCGTGCTCGATCTGCCGATACGCCTCGGGATTTCCCGACGGCGGACCGTAACGCCGAGCCGCGCCCACAAGGGTGAGTTCACGCAGCCAGGACGCCTCGTCGTGGCCGTCGGGCACGTCGAACGGCGGCAGGCTCGGCGCGATCAATTTCAGATCGAAGGCGCATTCGCGGGCGAGCGTCACCGCATTCGCCACCGCCTCCGGACAGGCGGCGAACAACTGCGCCATTTCCGCGCCGGAGCGCAGGTGCGCGCCACCGGTCGGCGCCAACCAGCCCGCGATATCGTCCAGGCTCCGGCGCGACCGGATCGCCGCGAGTGCCATGGCGCGACGGCGCTGGGCGGGTGCGGCGAAATGCGCTCCGGTGGTGGCCACCACGGGCAGACCGAGACGATCGGCCAGGGCGATGAGGTGGGCGTTGCGTTCGTCGTCCTCCGGAATGCCGTGATGGGTGAGTTCCACACTCACCCGGTCGACGCCGAAGCGCTCCGTCAGGTCGCGCAGGGCGGACTCGGCGCGCCCGAGACGGGTGTCTCCCGCCTGCAGGTCGTGGTCGAGGGCTTGGCGCACATGGCCTTTGCGGCATCCGGTCAGGATGTGCCAATGCCCGCCCGCCGCCGCGGTGAGTGCGTCCAGGTCGTAGCGGAGGATGCCCTTCTCCCCCGCGGCCATGTGGGCAGCGGCGATCTCACTCGAGAGTCGGCGATAGCCCTCTTGACCGCGGGCGAGCACCAGCAGATGCGGACCGGCCGGGTCCGGCGAGCCGGTGCGCGGCGCCGAATCGGGTGCGCCGACATGGCCGAGCGAATTCCCTAGGCGCGGTGCGTCTTCCGCGGTGCCCAGCGACAATTCGGCTCCGTAGACCGTCGGGATACCCCATTCCCTGGCCGCCTCGAAGAAGCGCACAGTTCCGTAGAAGCCGTCGTGATCGGTGAGCGCGATCGCCTCCAACCCGAGCCGCACCGCCTCCTCAACCAACTCCTCCGGCTGACTCGCACCGTCGAGGAAGCTGTAGGCCGAATGCGCGTGCAACTCCGCGTACGGCACCACCGGACCACCTGGCGGTTCGACCGGTTCGGGCCGATAGTCCCCGCGCTTGCGCGACCATGCTGGACTGTCGCCGCCGTCGCCCGGATACATCGCATCCGGATTCGTCGGTCCGGGTCGACCGGACAGCACCCGCTCCAACTCCGCCCAGGTAGGCGGGCCGTTGCTCCAACCCATGACACATCACCTCCTCACATAGTCGAACATACATTCGAACTACGAAGGAGGTGTAGGTACCCGCCGAATCAGGCAGCCGGGAGCGGATCCATCGACTTCTCGCCCAGCGCGGCCTCGACCTTGTCCAGGCTGGTACGGATCACGGCGCCATAGGCGTCGTTGGCGAGGACATCGAGGTGGCCGCGAGCGATGGTCAGCTGCATATAGGCCACATCGAAGTCGCCGACGCGGCGGTGACTGTCGGCGAGATTGAGGTAGAGCGAGGGCAGGAATCCACGTAGGCCCTCATCGAGCGGAACCCCCGGGCCGAACACCGCGGCCAGCGCGCGTTGATCCCAGTGCAGCGCACCCTCGGCCGCGCCCTGCAGATCGGCGAGGTGATGCGCAATCACACAGCGCTGCAACGGATCTCCACCGTCGCCGAGCTCGTCCCACAGTTCCGCCAGCATCCGCCGCGCCGTCTCCGGATCACTGCCGGAGAGCCGCACCGCGGCAAAGATTTCCGCCATCCGATCGTCCGCCATGCGCAGAGTATCGCACATATGTTCGATAGATTCGAGGCCGGTTCGAACACCTCGGCGTGGCCCGATTCGAGCGCTCGACGTGACACGGCGACGTGAGCGAAGGGCCCGGAGGCGGTAGCTTGCGTAACCACGGAGGGCCCGCGAATGTCGCCAATCGAACAGGGCGCACTTGGCAGGTAAACTTACTTCAGAGTAAGTTCATGCCAACTCGACCTGCAAAGGAGCAGCGATGACCCGAGCCTCCGCTGACGACGCCGACCTGCGCGGGCAGGTCCGGCGTAATCGCCGCAACCGCGACCTGACGGGGCGGCATGTACTCATTACCGGCGCGTCCTCCGGCATCGGCCGGGCCGCCGCGCTGGCCGTCGCGGATAAGGGCGCCATCGTCTTCCTGCTCGCCCGGCGCGCAGACGAACTCACGGCGGTGGTCGAAGAGATCCGGGCCGAGGGCGGCAGCGCCTACGGATATCAGTGCGACGTAACCGATTCCGACTCCGTCGACCACGCCGTCAAGACCATCCTGGACGAGCACGGCCACATCGACATGCTGGTGAACAATGCGGGCCGCTCGATCCGCCGCGCCATCCACCGCTCCACCGACCGGCTGCACGATTTCGAACGCACCATGGCGGTCAACTACTTCGGCGCCGTGCGGTTGACGCTGGCGCTGCTGCCGCAGATGCGCGAGCGCAAGTTCGGCCACATCGTCAATATCAGCAGTGCGGGCGTGCAGGTGGCCACGCCGCGCTTCGCCGCCTACCTCGCGAGCAAGGCGGCGCTGGATAAGTTCGCCGAGGTCGCGGCCGTCGAAACGATGGCCGACAGCGTCACCTTCACCACCATTCACATGCCGCTGGTGCGCACCCCGATGATCACCCCGAGCGGCGATCAGGGTCCCTCGGAGTCCCCCGAATGGGCGGCCGCCACCATCGTGCGCGCGCTGAGCGAGCGGCCCAAGCGCATCGATGTCCCGCTCGGCACCTTCGCCGAATACGGCGCACTGCTCACCCCGAAGCTGCGCGACCGCATCCTGCACCGCTACTACCGTGCCCTACCCGACTCCCCCGCCGCCAAGGGCGAACAGGCGGACACCGAAGACCCAGCGGAATCCCCTGTGCTGCAACGTGAACCACGCCATCAGTCGACCGCCCGCCGAGTCACCGGCACCGCCCTGCGCCGCGCCGCACGCTGGGTGCCGGGCACCCACTGGTAAGCCCGCGACCTTCATCCCGCAGGGGGCGATAAAGGTCGCCGCGAACGGGATATGGCTGCGGTGGATTTGCCGCAACCATTTCCCGTTCGTCGCTTTCCAGCCGAGGACGAGCTGGGCCTACTCCCCTGTGGTCAACAGCTGGATCTGGTCGGCCACAATCGCGGTGACCGGTTTCGGGGCGGCACCGCAACTGGCTTGGCGTGGCGGGAATTCGACGGCGCGAGTCGTCACAAGCCAGCGGCGGCCGTCGCGATGGGTTACCGCCGCAAGACCGGAATCGGTTGCGGTGGAATTGGTTTCGAGGTGAGCGGTGAGATCGTCGAGACATGCCGAAACCTGTTCGCGGACTGCGATTTCCGCGACCTGCTCGACGGGATGATGACCGCTGCGACCACGCAGTCCGTCCAGCGAAACCGCACCGCGCTGCACGGCTTCGACCGCCGCGATGGCGGCCGCGGTATCGACGCGACCGTAGGTCAGTCCGGAAGGCAACAGCACCATGGCGGGTGCGAAGCGATGACCACCGGTGTGCGAGCACTCCCAGACCCGGTCCGGATAGTCGGCAGCCATATTCGCGGCGATCGGACGACCGAACAGCGCGCAGCACTGATCACGCTTTCCGTGCGCGCACACCAGGATCAGCGGATCGCGCACGGGCACACCGATTCCCGGCGGTGGACCGTTCAGCAGATTCAGGTCCAGGTCGAGCAACTGCTTCAGGTCGGTGATCTCGAAGCGTTCGCACCAGAAGTCCTGAGGACGCGAGCTGGCGATCAAAACCGTTCGGACACCGGTGAATTCGTTGCGGCCGGGCCGCCGGATCAGCGTCGGACGAACCTTCGCGGTGGTGGTGCGGGCGGCGAGTTCGGCGGTGATCTCCTGACCGAGCACCTCATCACCGATCACATCCCGGCCCCACGCGCCCGGTTGCTCGACGCACAACCATCCCGTCACCCGAGTTGCCGTGCCGGGCAAGGGCACATCGACCGCGGCCGCCGCCGAGCAGAGCATCCCTTCGAATCCGGTCATCAGCCCAACGTCTGTCCGTCGGCAAACTTCTGCACGAACTTCTCGATGCGCCGGGCCCGGGTCTCGGGCTTCACAGCGTCGGCGAGCAAATAGCCGACGGCGGCGCGCTGTTGGTTGCCGAGGGTCTGGAAGAAGGCCTCGGCCTCAGGATTTCGCGCGAGTGCCGTGAGGAAATCCTGAGGCACCGAGTCTGCGCCATACGCCACGTCCCAGCGGCCGTCGGCCTTTGCCCGATCGATCTCGGCTTGACCGGCCGGATGCATCAGCCCCTGCTCGATCAGCTCGGCGACCAGGCCGATATTGCGCAGTGACCATGGGCTGCGCTTGCGCCGCGGGGTGAAGCCGACCTGCCAGAACTCCGCATCCTCACCGCGCGCCTGCCCGTCGATCCAGCCGAAGCACAGTGCCTGCCGCAGCGCGCCGGCATGATTCAGCGAAACGCGTCCGGAGCCCTTCTTGGCGAAACGCAGCCAGACCCCGTCCACCGAGGCATGGTTGGTCAGCAGCCAGTCGCGGAACGACTGCTCGTCGGGGAAGAACAGAACCGGACGGTCTTGCGCGGGCACCGCTTCACTCTAGATAGCTGCGGGTGAGAGCGTCGCGAGGAACGGCAGCACGGTCGCCTCGAATTCGCGGTAGCGGTCGCGGTGGATGCTGTGACCGCAGGTGAAGGCGGTCACCGCGCAGTTCGGGATGGTGTCGCGCAGAATCGCCAGCTTCTCCGGATCGACCATGCCGCCGGGACCGCCGCGCAGCACCAGAGTCGGCGCGGTGATGTCGGAGAGCCGATCCCACCACTCCGGATTCGGTTTGCGGAACTGTTCGAGCGCGGTCCGCGTCATCGAGCGATCGAAAGCGAGCACCGCGCGCGGATGCCGGAGCAGGCTGGTGGTGGCGTGCCAGAGTTCCGGAATGGTCGGGAAGCGACGGGTCAGCTTCACCTCTTCATCACCGGAACGCAGCGGCATCGGGCACTCCTCGATGACCAGCCGCCGCACCAGCTCGGGCCGTTCCTGCGCGACACAGGAAACCGCGTAACCGCCGAGCGAATGTCCGACCAGATCCACCGAGTCCAGCTCGAGGTGATCACAGAGATTCAGCACGTCCGCGCCGAATTCGGCGAACAGATAGGACTCGGTGTGCGCGCTGCGCCCGTGCCCGCGCAGATCGGGAATGATGACCCGCCGCCCGGCCCGCATCAAGGTGTGCGCGAACCGATCCCAGGTATGCCCGTCCCCGCCCATACCGTGCACCAGCACCACCGGCACGCCATCGCCCACCACGGAATCCCGATAGGCGATCCGCACGCCGTCGAGCACAGCCCTGGTCACCGCGAGATCCACGATTTCCGAGAGTACCGGTGCTGTCACAGCCACACCCTCGACTTGTCGCACGCATCACGGTGTTGGATTTGCCACAGTGTTGGATTGCCGTGCCTGCAGCGGCGTGTTCGCAGCCTGGCGTCTCGCATCCGACCATTTCGAGCGACCCGCAAGCAGTCGCTAGCGGCCCATCTCGAGCGACCCGCAAGCAGCCGCTAGCGGCGCCGTCACCTCGCCCATGTGCTTGGATGACTCGGCTGAGTCGATAGCCGCACCTTCGCGCGGACGCAGGACAGGTCCGCGAACGGTCACTGATACGACTCGCCCCCACGGAGTCACCAAGGCCGCGTGGTCCTGGCACCGCCATTGCTCGGCATTCGAAACCACCGCGGAGTGCAGTGCCGGGAAAAGGTCTGGCGGGTGCCGGGGTATCGCGGCAATACTGCGGCCATGCCCTCCTTCGCCGACTTCGATCGCCGCAACTATCGCACCGTTGACGTCGCCGCCGGGTACGACGGATGGGCACCGACGTATGAGCAGACCGTCATGGACGAGATGGATCTCGCACTGCTGAATCGGCTACGGCGACCGGACTGGGGTGGGGTGCGACGCGCTGCGGATCTCGGTTGCGGGACCGGGCGGACCGGAACTTGGTTGCGAGAGCGTGGAATTCGCCATATCGATGGCGTCGACGTGAGTGCGGGAATGCTGACGCGGGCACGCGAGCGCGGGGTGCACACCACACTCACTCAGGCCGACGTCCGAGACACCGGATTGACAAGTGGCGCATACGATTTGGTGATCTCCTCGCTGATCGACGAGCACCTGGACGAGCTGACGCCCTTCTACGCCGAAGCCTGGCGGCTGGCCGCACCCGGCGGCACCTGTGTCACGGTCAGCTATCACCCGCAGTTCATGATGGTGACCGGCATGCCGACGCACTACACACCCGCGTCCGGTGACCCGGTTGCGATCAGCACGCATTTGCACTTGATCAGCGAGCAGGTGTCGGCGGCATCCGCGGCGGGCTGGATGCTCACCGAGATGGCCGAGGCGCTGGTGGATGACGCATGGATCGCGGCCAAGCCGAAATGGGCGGAGCTGCGCGGACATCCGTTCACGCTGGCGCTGGTGTGGTCGCGCAGGTAGTCAGTCGTAAAGCCCCTCGGCGCGCCAGGTCTGATCGTTGTAGATGAGCAGCAGGACACGGACGTCGGCCGGTTCACCGGCGAGCTGCACCTGGATGCGGGCGGCGATTCCGGCGCAGAGGGTTGCGGATTCCGGGGTCCACCAGTGTTCGTCCACCGGCCACGGACCGGCCCAGCCCGCAAGGGGCCACTGCTTGCTCCCCCAACGCAGCAGGGCCGGGTCGGCGGTGAAGAGGCCGCGGTCGGTGACCTGCACGGGCGTTCCGTCGGCGGCCTCCAGCCGCACCACCGGACGGTTCACCAGGATCACCGCGGGTGCGGGGCGGGGCAGGCGGCCGGGCCACGGCAGGGCCGGGTCGGCGGCCGGAATCGGCTCGTCACCGAGCGCGACCATGGTGATGCGTTCAGCGGGTCCGCGGCCGCCACTGAGCACACCGACCCGGACCGCCTCGCCGCCGAGCAGACCCTGCACCCGGATCAGGGCGCGGCGGGCCCGCTCGTCCTCCTCCCCGACGCCGCCCCACAGACCGAGCTGAAGTGCGCTCGCCGCAACGACTTCGACGGGTTCCAGGCGCAGCAGCGTGATCGGTGCGGTCGGCCGGTCGCGGCGGGTGAGCCAGCCGTCCAGCTGCCAGCGCACCCGATCCGCGGTGCCCTCCGGGGTCAGCGGTTCGGCGCACCGCCAGATGCGCGAAAGTTGTTCGCCCGCCTCGGTTTCCGCGAGCACCGATAACCGGGTGCAGGCCATCGAGGCATTGGACAGCGCCTCGTGCAACTGGGCGGCGAGCATGCGCCCCGCGAAGGCGGCGGCATCGACCCGATCGATCGGTGGCTCGCAGCGATACTGCACCGCCAGATCCTTCGGCGGACGACGTGCGGACGGCGGACGCTCCGGCACGGCCCTGGCACAGCGATGCGCCAGCACGGCATCGGCGCCGAAGCGCGAGGTGACCTCGATCGGGGTCAGCGCGGCGAAATCACCGATCCGCCGTAACCCCAAGCGATGCAGCAGATCCACCAGCTCGATGCGTTCCGGTGCGGACAGGCTCGGTTCGAGCGCGAGTTCGCGCACCGGCAGTGGCGCCAGGAATCGCGCACCGTCGCCGGGCGGCACGATCGCGGCGAAACGCGCGGCGATCACCGCCGTGGACAATTCGTCGGCAATACCGATCTGCGCCTCCACCCCCACCGCGGCGGCCGCGTCGACGAGCCGTTCGGCCGCCGCCTCCTCGGACCCGAAAAACCGGGCCGCACCCCGCGCACCGAGCACCAACAGCCCAGGACGCAGCACCTCTACTCCCGGCACCGTCGCATCGATGGCCGCCACCACCGGCTCGAACAATCGCGCATCTCGATCCGGATCTACCTGCGCGACATACACGTTCGGACACCGCGCCTGCGCCTCCCGCTTGGTCAGTCCACGCCGCACCCCCTCGGCCCTGGCAATGGCCGAACACTCCACCACCTTATTGGCGAACAGCACCGCCACCGGCCGCGTCGCAGGCACCCGCGCCACCGCCGCCGCCGTCACCGCCGACCAGTCCGGACACCACAGCGCCAGCACCCGCATCCCACCCACCCGACTCGGCCGGATCACCACCCCGGCACCCCGTGTAGCGACCGGGCACCAGCTGTCCGGGGTGCCCGGTCACAGGACAGGATGTCCGGACGAATCTCGCTGCCGACCGGCGGCGCGGGTGCCACGAGATCCCGCGCATCGAGGCAGGGGCGGCCGACCCTGGCGTGCTCACCTGCACACGGCCCGCCCACCCGTGCATTGCGAAGGCGAATCATGAGGCTGCACAGTCCACCCTCGCTGCCGACCGGCGACGCGCCTTGGTCGGCAGCGCAGGTTTTGGTGTGGCGCGGCTGCGGCGCGAAGTCCCGCGCTTCGAGGTAAGAGCGGTCGATCCTGGTGCGCTCGCCTCGGCACCGATGAGCACACGGCCTGTCCACCCGCGTATTGCGAAGGAGTATCAGGACGCTACGCAGTCCAGCTCTGGGGCCGATGTGACAGTCGGCCGTTATCTCCTGACCACCGTCAATGCGACAGTCGACCGTTAGCCTCTGACCGCCGTTGCTCACGGCAGGGAGCGTCACTGCGCGCGGATCACGCCGACACACCGCACGCATGGAACGTCACCTCACTTGCTCCGGCCTCGTCGCCGAGTCGGAACCCCGAATCGACGAAAAGCCGCTTCGCGCAGCTGAGCATGACGCGACGGGCCGACTCATGACGCCGCACCGCGCGCCTCGACGGTCGCTTCATCAGCCGCGGCGACCGTTTCCAGTGCCACCCATTCCACTCGACTCGCACTGGGGCGCAGTTCGATTCGGCCGTGGCAGGGTGGGCCCGCCTTGCCCCGGACCGCGACCTCCAGGCGGAGCGAGCGGAGGCGGCCGCGGCCCGCACCGAGGCCGCCGTACCCGGCGATGCGGGTATCCACGCGTAGGGACGGATTGGGCCAGCGGCCGTCGGTGACCACCAGGGTGGCCCCTTTGCTGCGCGCGCGGGCGGCGATGACGCGGGTGCGGGACGGGGCGACGGCCGCGCCTGCGAGGCCGAGCACCACCAGATCGAGGCCGTCGAGCAACACCGCGGCCACCTCCACCGGATCCGGCCCGGGATCGGCGACGACGGCGAGGCGCTGCAATTGCGCACCCATCTCGACCGCGGCGAGCAGCCCGAGCCGCGGCACCCCGACCACCGCGGCATGCCCACCGCCCTCGGTCACCGCGGCGAGCAGCCCGGCCAGCAGCGAACTCGCACCCGAATAGGCCACCACCGAACCCTTGACCAGGCCGCCATCAGGCAACAGCTCCGCAAGGGCGGGCGGCACCGCGAGTGCTTCCCTGCGCAATTCGGCGGCGTGCGGAATCCGCTCGGCCGCCGCTTCCCCGCGCCCGGGTATCGCCGCCATCCGTCGGCGCAGCTCATCCAGTGTTGGTTTATCCCTCGGCGGTATCCCGTCCCGCCGTCTCCCCGCCCCTGAATCCTCATCCGAACCCATCACAACCACCTACTTCCAACGATGGACCCGAGGCGAAGCGCGGCCCGAACCTCCACGATCAAAGGTTCAGCACCGATCCAGCTATCGATCGCTATCGAATATACGTTCGATACTCGCTCAGTAGAAACCCGCCCCCGATTTCCGTCAAGTACGCGCACCGACCGCGATCACTTCGCAACGTTGCCGTTGTTTTCGGAATTACCCCCGCTTCGAACCGAACCGCCAGCGCGGCGGCCGGCTCCGGCGGCGGCGTCGCAGTTACAGATCTTGACTTCCTCCTCACGCCTGAAGGCGCAGGATTCCAATCCTTCACAGGTCAGATTTCCTGTTTCACCGGCGACTGCCCGCCCGACGTCCGTCGTTGAGGTCTTACACCGCCTCCGCAGGCCGTAACCGCCAGCCCGGCGGCCAAAATATTTCGTGCGGCGTTCACGTCCCGGTCATGGGTCACACCGCAGCGGCACGTCCATTCCCGAACCTGTAACGGCATACTCGTGGCCGAGCGACCACAGTCCGCACATGTTTTGCTGGACGGATACCAGCGGTCGATGACCACCAGCTCACGCCCATACCATGCGCACTTGTACTCCAGCATGCTGCGCAGCTCCGACCACGACGCATCGCTAACCAAAGCACAGGGTCTGCGCGCTATGTTCCCGATCAATATCGACACGGGCGAAAATACCCAACTCCTGCACCCCGACGATGGCTTCTATCCGGCGCCGCGAGCGCGAAAGGCATTGTCGGCGGCCACCATCTGGGCATGCACCCGCATCGACTATTGACGCACTAGAGTGTCGGCCCCGAATCAGGCCAGCTGGCCTTGTTTTCCGCTACCCTCGCACCGTGACCGAACGCGCTCGTCCCATTGTCGGCCCCGATTATCTGGTTGCCGGCCGCTACCGTCTGCAGTCGAAACTGGGCGGCGGCGGTATGGGCGCGGTCTGGCTCGCACACGACCGCCTGCTCAACCGGGATGTCGCGATCAAACAGGTGCTCTCCACCGCCGGACTCCCGGAGGCGCAGGCCAATGAGATCCGCAACCAGATCATGCACGAGGGCCGGGTCGCGGCCAAGCTCTCGCATGAGCACGCCATCGCCGTCTACGACGTGGTGCTGGAGGCCGGCGAGCCGTGGCTGGTGATGGAACATCTGCCATCACGCAGTGTCGCAAAGGCATTGGCGCTGGTGAACGCGCTGCCGCCGATCGAGGTGGCGCAGATCGGGGCGCAGGTCGCCGACGCGTTGGCCGCCGCGCACGCCGCGGGCATCGTGCACCGCGATATCAAGCCGGGCAATATTCTCGTCGCCGATCGCGGACCCGTCGTCGGCATGGCCAAGCTCAGCGACTTCGGCATCTCGCGTGGCGCGACCGACAACTCCGACGAACCGGACGGCGTGATCACCGGCACCCCCGCCTATCTCCCCCCGGAGGTGGCGCGCGGCGCGCAGCCGACCACGGCCAGCGATGTGTTCTCCCTCGGCGCCACGCTCTACACCGCGATCGAGGGGCAACCGCCGTTCGGTATGGACGACGACACCGATGCCGTGGTCTATCGCGCGGCCATGGCCCAGATCATCCCGCCCAGCCGCAGCGGCGTGCTCACCAACGCGCTGCTGCACATGATGGAACCGGCCCCGCAGCGCAGGCCGACCATGGCCGAGGCGCGGGACGAAATCCTCACCGCCGCATTCGGTCCCGGCACCGGTCCGTATATCCTCGGCGCTCCGGTGCGCACCGAGGACGGCACCATTCCGGCATGGGCCGCCCGCAATTCGGCATCGGGCCTGCGCAGTCCGCACTCGACTCCGCTGCCGCGCCCGCACCGCAGCAACCCGTCGGGTCCAGCGGCCGCCGCACCCCAGCGCCCGAAGGCGAAGTCGAAGGAAGCGAGCAATGCCCCGCTCGCCATCGCCATCGGCCTGCTGATCGGCCTGATCCTCATCATCGCCGTCATCATCGCGATGATGTGATCGCTGCGACCGGAATCTGCTGCACCACAGCTTCTTAGCTGCCGCGCGACTTCACGCCGCGCGTACGAACCAGCGCGGCGCACGAACCAGCGCGGCGCACCAACCAGCGCGGCGCACCAACCAGCGCGGCGAACCAACCAGCGCGGCGAACCGTGTGCGGATAGGAAGTGCGCGGCGGCCGGAATGCTTGCGGCTCAGTCGATGCGGCGGCGGTGCGCCCAGCGGGTGAGTGCGTTGCGGTTGGACTGCTGAGTCTTGCGGAGCACGTTGGAGGCGTGTGTCTCGACGGTTTTCACCGAGATATAGAGCTTCTCCGCGATTTCCCGATAGGTGTAGCCGCGGGCGAGCAGCCGCAGCACTTCCAGTTCGCGCGGGGTGAGCGAATCCAGTTCGGGATCCAGCGGCGGCTCCGGGACCGGCGATTTTCCGGTGAACGAGTCGAGGACGAAACCGGCCAGCCGCGGACTGAACACCGCATCACCACCGGCGACCCGCCGAATGCCATCGGCCAGTTCGGATCCCGAGATGGTCTTGGTCACATAGCCCCGCGCACCCGCACGGATCACCGCGATCACATCCTCGGCGGCATCGGAGACGCTCAATGCCAGGCATACCGGACCGTCATCGATGCCGGCCAGCACCGCGACCCCACCGCCGTCGGGCATATGCACATCGAGCAGTACGACATCCGGACGCGCGGCATTGATTCCGGCGACCGCCTCGGCCACGCCCCCGGCCTCTCCGACGACCTCCATATCGGTCTCCCGGCTCAATTCGGCCCGCACACCCGAGCGGAATACGGCGTGATCATCGACGAGAAAGACCCGCACGGTCACCTACTTCTCCTCACCCTCGGTGGGTCCACCCACCCAGACGCGCGGACCGCCCGCAGGCCGTCCGCACTTCATCGGTACCACAACTGCCACCACAGCCGTCGTCATCCGAGCTACGACCTGCGTCGCATCATCGGGGCGATCACTTGGCGTTGCGAACTGTCTGTCGTACTCCGTCGACCTGATCGTCGCCGACCGGCTGTTCCGCCTCGGCCCGGTCCCGATCGGCACCGGAATCGGTGCGCGGCATGATGATCCGCACCTCGGTGCCCCGACCGGGCGTGGACAGGATCTCCACCTGACCGCCGCGCCGCTCGATTCTGGCGCGAATGGATTTCGCGACACCCCGCCGATCCTGCGGCACCGCCGCGATATCGAATCCGGCACCGCGATCGCGCACGAAGATGCTCACCTGATGCGGTTCCGCCTCGGCGAACAGATCGATCTCCGGAACGCCCGCATGTTTGGCGGCATTCACCAGCGCCTCCCGGCTCGCGCCGAGCAATGCGGTGAAATGCTCCTTCGGCAGGCCGGACCCGCTATCGGCACCGTCCATCGTCACATCGCCGACGGTGACCGGAGTCACCTTCACCCCGTACTGATCCTCGACCTCGCCCGCGATCGTGCGCAGCGCCGCGGCCAGACTCGACTGCGCGGGCCCGGAATCCTCGAAGAGCCAGCGGCGCAACTCCCGCTCCTGACTGCGCGCCAGCCGGGCCACCTCTTGCGGATCGTCGGCCTGACGCTGGATGAGCGCCAACGTCTGCAGCACCGAATCATGCAGGTGGGACGCGATTTCCTCGCGTTCCTCATTGCGAATGCGGGCCGCGCGCTCGGCGTTCAGTGCGCGCATCATGCGCAGCCACAGCGGCACCGTCAGCAGACCGGCACCGATCAATGTGACCGCCACCGCGATCAGCGCGGAGCCGAGCGAGCTCAGATCGATCCTGGCCAGCACCACCACGCCGAGTCCGAGCACGATCATGGTGATCCCGGCGACGATGCGCGACCAGGTCACCACCGAGGGACGGGCGGGCAGTCCGAGCAGCGACCGCGGGCCGTCGGTGTCGTACTCGCGCCACACCAGCGCCGCACCCACCGCCACCACGACGATCGGCACGATCACCTTCGCCGCGGTACCGCTGAACAACCACGACACCCCGACCGCGAGCCCGAGTCCGAGCAGGGCCAACCCGATCGCCTGACGGCGCTCCTTACCGGTCGGCTTCACCGCATCATGGCCGCCCGGAGTGAAGATCCACAGCATCCCGTAGGCGACGATCCCCGCCCCCGCCAGCGCGGACAGCAATACGAACGCCATCCGCACTTTGAACACATCGAGCCCGAGGTGATCGGCGATACCGCCGGCGACACCGCCGACGATCCGGCCACCCGAACGCCGCACCATCCGCGGATACGGCGGTGTGGGCGGGAGGGCCGGCGCGGCGCCGAAGCGGCCGGGGCCCGGCGCGAACCCGGGCGCGGCGCCGAAACCCCGGGGATCGGCCCCCCGAGCAGCATCGAACACGGGCACGGACGGGTACATGCCTTCGATACTGGCACGACCCACCGACACCGACCATCAGGAATCACCCTGATCTTCGCCTATGCCGTCCGGTCCGGACAAGAAACCCGCGCTGACCTGTCGTTCTTATCCGCCGCTCAGCCGTCGCGGGAGGCACGGAGCGGATACGAAGCCGATTCGTGATCCGCCGGACCGGATAACCGGTCCCGAACGCATCTACCAGCACTTTTCATACCTCCCACCGGACAACGGCCGCGGCGGCGCACCACCGCGTGCCATACGTTTCTTCCGGGTCGGAAACGTCCCACTGAACACCGGGACTCGCGCCGCAGGGGGCCGAGCACAGGTTCGGGGAGGAATCATGAATATCAAGTCGGTACTGCTCACCGCCGCCACCTCGGTCGGAATCGCATTGGCGGGCATGCCATTCGCCGCCGCCCAGGGGATGGCGCCGCACGAGAAGAACTACTCGGGTCCGGGGGGATTCGAGCTCACCGTCGGCCATATGGACGAACAGTTCCGCCCGGTCCCCCCGCTCAACGGAATGCCGACCAACCGAGAGGTGTTCCTGGACAACACCTTCTACGGCACCATCCCCGCGAATGCGACGGGCACCATGAAGGCGGGCTATCTGGTCGCCTGTGCGGTCGATCTCGATCTCACGATCGGTATCCAGGCCGGGATCGGCTTCGACGCCGGGTTCAGCATCGGTGTCAGCGGCAGCGGCGACTCGACGTCACCGAACTTCGATGCCAGCATCGGCCCGAAGATCTACGCCGGAGTCAGCCTCGACATGTCGATCAGCCCCGGCGAGATCAAACCGATCGAAGTGGGCACCAAGGCCCTGGCTCGCGGTGGCACCGGATATCTGGTCAGCCACGACTACCACCTGGTGGTCGAGAACTGCGGCGGCCCGCTCACCATCCAGTCCTATGTGACCCTCACGGCCGACACACCCGAGGTCACCGCCGCCGACGCCGTGACAGGAGACCGGATCTTCCTGTAATCCGGCAACACACGGGCGGCGGTGCGGTCGACGATCGCACCGCCGCCCGACCCGTCCGGGCACCTCGAACCGGCTAGATTGTTCCTATGTTTGTGTCGCCCAAAAGGATCGGGCGCACGTGGTAGCAGGGGACACCACCGCCGAGGCCCGGGGGGAAATCCGATCACCGCGTGCGGTTTTCGCGCAACGATTCGCCGATCTCTATGCGGCCGCAGGCAATCCGACGCTGCGACGGGTGGCCACGGCGGCCGAAGCGAGGATGCGGGCCGCACAGGGTACGCGGGCTACCGCGAGTGCTTCGGTGCAGCGGATCAGCGATTGGAAGGCGGGGCGCAATGTTCCGGCTCGCTTCGAATCGATGCTTCCGGTGGTGCTCACCCTGATCGACCTGGCCAAGAAGGCCGGGTCGCAGACCAGTCGGCAATTGCTGGAAGTGCGTGAGTGGCAGCGGCTCTGGCAGGCCGCCATCACCTGGACACCGAATGACGAGGACGACGCGGGCTGTCCCTACCTAGGACTCACCTCGTATCGCAAGCAGCACCGGGACCTCTTCTTCGGCAGAACCCGATCCACTGCCGAACTCGTCGATTTGGTCCAGGGCGCCGCCGCTGACGCGGATGGCGTCGTCGTGCTGATCGGCGCATCGGGTGCGGGCAAGTCCTCGCTGTTGGCCGCGGGACTCATACCCGCGGTCACCGACAGTTGGTCGACCGCCACGATGACACCCGGGGCGAGGCCGCTCCGCGCGCTGGCCAAGGCTTTTCACGCGGACAACACGATAGCCAAGCCGTCCGCCGACGAGGTGTGCACGGCACTCGACCAGTGGAGCGCCGACCAACGCCGCCTGCTCATCGTGGACCAGTTCGAGGAACTGTTCACCGCCTGCCCCGATGAACGCGAGCGCGAAGCCTTCCTGAATGTCTTGGACCGCTGCGCAACTCGGGCCGAGAATGCCCTCACCGTCGTCATCGCCCTGCGCGCCGATTTCTATGCCCAGTGCCTCGACTACCCGATCCTGCAGCACGCTCTCGAACACCGGAGCTATCTACTCGGCCCCATGCGGTTGGACGAACTGGACCTGGCACTCATCGGGCCGGCCAACCACGCTGGGCTCGAACTGGAGTCCGGTCTGGCAGAACTGGTGATCACCGAACTCTGCGGACTAGGCGATCACGAGAACCGCCAGAGCTACGATCCGGGCGCACTCCCGCTGCTGTCGCACGTCATGGCCGCCACCTGGCAGCACCGCGAAGGCCGCAAACTCACTGTCGCCGGATATCGCAAGGCGGGCGGTGTCCTCGGCTCCATCGCCGCCACCGCCGAACAGGCATGGAGCGAACTATCCGACACCCAGCAGTCCTCCGCGAAGGATGTGCTGCTCGGACTCGTTGCCGTCGCCAATGATTCGCGCGATACCCGGCGCATCGCCGTCCGCCCGAACCTGTTGCAACGCACCACCGACCCGGTATCCGCCACGGCCGCACTGGAACTGCTTGCCCGCACCCGCCTGATCACCCTCGACTCCGACTCGGTGTACCTGACCCACGAGATCGTGCTGGACGCGTGGCCGCGACTGCATACCTGGATCGATGAGGACCGCGTCGGCTACCTCGTCCGGCAGCGGTTGGAAGCCGATGCCGCGGAATGGGATTCGACCGGACAGGATCCCTCATTGCTCTATCGGGGCACCCGGCTCGAGACCGCACTCGGTCATGTCGATCCCCCCATGGTCGGCGGCCAGATCCGCACTTTCCTCGAGCATTCCCGAGCAGCGCGAACGCATACCCGCAGACGGTCGTCGGTGACCCGGGTTGCCCTCGCCATGCTCGGCGTCGGCCTACTCGCACTCGGCACGGTCGCCTACGCGCAGGTCGAGCTCGCCGAACAGCAGCGCAATGACAAGAACTTCGGATCCGTACTGGCAGAGGCGGATCGACTACAACAAATCGATCCATCGCTGTCCGCCCAGCTATATCTCGTTGCCGGACAACTCAGGCCGGGCGATTCCGAGGTGCGGGCACGGTTGCTCGCGACCCAGAACCTCGCCCTCGCAACACCATTTGTCGCACATGACGAGGGAATCAGGACCATCGCGTACCGGCCCGATGGCCGGGTGCTGGCTTCCGCGAGCAACGACAACACCATCCGCCTCTGGGACGTCGCCGATCCGCGACATCCCCACCCGCTGGGCGAGCCGTTACGCGAATCCCCTTCCGGGGCGACGTCCATGGCATTCAACCCGGATGGCACGGTGCTCGCGACCACCGGCACTTCGGCGCGACCGCAGCTGTGGGATGTCCGTGATCCGGCGCGTCCCCGGCTGTTCGGATCACCGCCGACGGCCACCAGCGATACGGGTTATCTGGTGTCCTTCAGTCCGAACGGACGGACGCTGGCAGTCGGGTCCATGCGCGACAAAGGCGTCACCCTGTGGGAGGTCGGCAACCCGGCCGAACCGATCCAGGGTCGGTTCATCCCCGCGCCGCGCAATCGGGACCTGTCCGCGTTCGCGTTCAGCGGCAATGGACGGCTACTGGCGGTCGCGACCAGCGACTGGGACCGCAGTGTCGCTACGGTCGAATTGTGGTCCGTCCCGGCCGCGGGGGAAATTACCCGCGCTGGAACACCATTCGAGGTGACCCACGATGTCGAAGCGATCCGGTTCAGCCCTGACAACAACGTCTTCGCCCTGGCCGGTCCACGCCTGACCGTACGACACACCTACGTCAGCGTGACCCAGTTGTGGGCCGCCGATGATCCCGCCCACCCGCGCCCGCTCGGAAATCCGCTGGTGGATAACGTGGTTCAGCAGCCGGTCCCCCTGCTCGCCTTCAGCCCGGACGGCCACACACTGGCGACCGGTGGTGCCACCGGCGCGAAACTGTGGAATATCGCCGATCCCGCGCAGCCGACCCCGTTGGGCGCCCAGCTGTCGGCGATTCCGTCCCGCTGCCTCAACGACGCGAGAATTCCCACCCGATGTACCGGTGAACCGACGGGGCTGGCGTTCAGCTCGGATGGAAAGATTTTGGCCGTCGGTGGCACCGAGGGAGTCGTGCGGCTGTGGTCCCTGGCTCCTGCGGTACTCAGTGGACACACCGATTGGGGCCGGAGTCCGATATTCGATGCCACCGGTACCCGAATGGTGAGCGATTCCAGCGACGGCTCATTCGTCATATGGGATACCGGTAACCCCCGGGAACCAGTCCGGATCGGGGAATTCCGGGCGAAACCGGGATCATCGATCCGGGCCCTGAGTCCTGATGGAAAGTCCCTGATAGCGCGGGACGGTCCGACGGGGCCGATGTTCCTTGTCGACCTCTCCGACCCGAAGAACATTCGGGTATCGGGCGACTGGCAGGCCGCGTCGTCGCAATGGTCGCGCCTGAGCTTCAACCGCGACTGGACCCTGGCGGCGCAGACTCTGGATCCCAAGGTCGATACTTTCCAACTTGCGAACATTGCGGACCGCCCCCGCCCGGTGCTGCTCGGAACACCGACGTCCGTGGCTCCCGCGCAGGTCCAAGCCATCGGATTCAATCCGACCGGGCCCACCCTCGCGATCATCGAGTCGACCCTGTCCGAACCGAGTTCGCCGGCGATGGCCCTGCGAACCAGGCTGGCACTGTGGGATATTTCCAACCCGGACCACCCTGTCCGGATGGGTACATCCCCACCGGAGCACTCGCCGCTGATGCTCGACGTGATCATGCACCCCGACGGCCGCACCGCCGTCACCGTGGCGAACGAAACCTTCCAAGTCTGGGACATCAGTAACCCGGCATCGCCCGAACCGATCGGTGACCGGGTCACCGCACATAATCTGGCGATCATCTCGACCTCGTTCAGTCCCGACGGCAAGACGATGGCCACCAGTGGAAACGACGGATCGGTGCGGTTGTGGGACTTCACCGATCGCCGTCATCCCCGCCTCATGTCCAGTTCCATCGCACCGCCCGGGCCCAACGTCTGGTTCATCCAGTTCCATCCACAAGGCGACTATCTGTCCGCCTCGAGTAGCGGTGGCGAGCGTCGACTGTGGGATCTGGACGAGCAGCACGCGATCGAACGCATCTGTCATGCCACCGCCACCCTCATGACGCCCGAACTCTGGCAGCGCTACCTGCCCCAACTCCCCTACCGTCCGCCCTGCGACTGAACAAGAGACCGCTTGGTCCAAAGAGATCAGAGATTTTCTCAGGGTTCCCCCCGATGCGCCGAAGTGCTGGTCAGCACGACCATGGAACCATGACGAAAACGAGCTTCGGCGATCAGATTCACCAGATGTGGCAGTCGCGGCCCGTCCGGTTGCCGCGGCAAGGTCCGATCGCGGGCGTCGCGGCCGGGTTCGGGCAGCGCTACGGGATCGATCCGGTGCTCGTGCGGGTCGCGCTCGTGGTGTCGACAATTTTCGGCGGGGCAGGCATCGTGCTCTACTTGCTCGCCTGGCTGCTGTTCAGCGAGGTGGGTGATCAGTCCTCGGCGGCCGAGTCGCTGTTCGGCAAGGGGCACAGCTCGCAGTCGCAGACCAAGACCATCGTGTTGATCGTGGCACTGGCCATCGCGGTCAGCACCATCGGACCGGTCGGCGTCGGACTGGCCGGCTCGGGCATGATCAGCATGTCGCTGCTGCTGGCCGGTTGGTGGATGCTGCATATGCGAAACCCGCAGCCGCCGCCCGGCACGAGTTCGCTCGGTGGCTTCGACGGCGGTCTCACCGCGACCGGCTACCCTGGGGCCGTATTCCCCCCGCGCACGATGACCGGCGACTTCTACGCACCCGATGTGCCGCCGGTGTACACCCCCTACACGAAGTTGCCGGACGCATATGTTCCAGACGCTCCGGCCCAGGCAGCACCGAATACCCCAGCGCAGCAGGCAGATCCGGACACAGTTCTCTTGCCGGATGCCGAAAATGACGACGCTGAAACCGAACTGATCGAAAAGGGCGGCACGCCGATCGATGCGGGCGCTACGCCAGACACCGTCCTGCTGCGTAAGGACGATGCCGAAACCGTCCTGCTCGACAAGGACGATGTGGGAACCACGGCGCCACCCACCGAGACCACAACGCCCGACAACGGAACAACGCCGGGAATTCCGGCCTCCGAACCGCCGCGCACGACGGGCGGGACCACGACGTCCAGCGCAACAGGTCTCGACACCACACAACCTGCCGCTACCTCTGGCGCGAACGACACCGACTCGGAAAGCGGCAGTAGCTCGTCGCGAACCGAATCCACCTCGCGCACAAGCGCTCCCCCATCCCGCACAACGGCCGCGACCCCCACCGGTCTGACCCCACCCTCCTGGGACCCCCTCGGCGTAGCCCCACTCGCCTGGGACCTCCCCGAACCCACCCCGGCCCGCACCATCGTCGCGCCCCCGCCGAAGCGCCCCCGCTCCCGGCTCACCCCGATGGTGCTCGGCCTGGCCATCCTGGCCGCCGCGGGTGCGGGTGCGCTGGCCGCCTCCGGCGTCGAGTGGATGACACCGGGACGCATCGGCGCGGTGGCGCTGGCGGTGATCGGGTTGGGTCTGGTGATCGGCGCATTCCTCCGTCGCGGCTTCGGCCTGCTGGTGTTGACCGCACCGCTCGCCGGATTCGTGGTGCTGGCCTCGATGCTCGGCCCGATCGAATTCGACAGCGCCACCGTCGGCGATCGCACCTGGGCGCCGACCTCGATGGCCGACCTGGCCCCGAAGTACGACTTGACGGTGGGGACAGGCACATTGGATCTGCGGTCGCTGAACCTGACCGAGAACCGGACCGTCGAGGTCGCGGTCCGGCTCGGCGATGCCAGGATCCTGCTGCCCCAGAGCATGGCGGTGCGCACCGATTGCACCGTCAATCTGGGAGATGTCAACTGCCCCACCGGTATTACCGGACCGCATGCCGACGGCGCACCGGTGCTCGACCTGAAAGTCCATGTCCGGACCGGCAATGCGGAGGTGCACCGTGGCTGACCCCACCGATGACAACGTCACCAAGCGAGGACCGTCCGTCTCCCTGCTGATCGTCGGACTGCTCGCCCTCGGTGTGAGCATCTGGGCCTTCATCGGCCCGGCCACCATGACCGCCACCGGGGTGGCCTCGCTCGGCTGGGTCGTCGTGATCGCCGCCATCGTGGTCGGCATCTTCCTGGTCATTTCCCCGCGCAGACCCAGCTGATCACCGGAATGGCCCGTCCTGCGGACGGGCCATTTTCTTTACGGAGGAGCAGAACGCCAATGCCCATGGAACAGTTCGACACCCACGACGAACCGACCGACCATACGGGAATCCCGATCGGCCGTTTCATGCCGCTGACACCGAGCCGCAGTTATCTCGGCGGCGGCTTATTACTCGGGCAACTCATCCTCGGCCGCACACCGCCGCGCACAACCACTACTCCAAATAGGCCGGACAGCCCAAATGTTCACTGATCCGGTCGAGTAGCCGCTGCAAACTCATCCGCTGCTTGCCCTCGACACCCCGCGCGATCATCGGCACCATCCACCGCCCACTGGTCGCGACGTTGAACATCTGCTGGATCACCCGAGCGCCCTTCGGATGCGGCAGCACTCGACATTCGGCGCGAAACCACCGCTGCCCCTCGACCGCGAACATCGCCTGCGCCCGATCCACCTCGACCCGAATCCCATTGAGATCCCCGGCGATCGCGGCCCGGAATTCATTCGGGCCGCCGCGCAACTCGATGCCGGGGTCGGGCCCGTCGACGAGGAAGAAGGCGTTGTCCGGACCGACCGGGCCCGCGCTCACCGTGGTGAGCAGCGCGGCCACCACCCCACACGGTGCCTCGACAACCGCGTGGAAGGTGCAGAGCGGCTTCTTCGCTGCCATCCGGACCCCCTGGGGAACTGGTCTATCCGGCTGACGGTACTCCCGAAATCCGGCAAATCAGGCCCGATTGCGGGGTCACTCCCATTCGATGGTGCCCGGCGGCTTGCTCGTCACATCGAGGACAACCCGGTTGACCTCGGCCACCTCATTGGTGATGCGGGTGGAAATGCGCTCGAGTACGTCATAGGGCAGCCGAGTCCAGTCGGCGGTCATCGCGTCCTCACTGGAGACCGGGCGCAACACGATCGGATGACCGTAGGTGCGGCCGTCGCCCTGCACGCCGACGCTGCGCACATCCGCGAGCAGCACCACGGGGCACTGCCAGATCTGGCGATCGAGTCCGGCGGCGGTCAACTCCTCGCGTGCGATGGCATCGGCCTGTCGCAGCGTGTCCAGGCGGTCCGCGGTGACCTCGCCGACAATGCGGATGGCCAGGCCCGGCCCCGGGAACGGCTGCCGGGCAACGATTTCCTCGGGCAGCCCGAGTTCGCGGCCGACCGCGCGCACCTCGTCCTTGAACAGCAACCGCAGCGGCTCGACGAGGTCGAACTCCAGATCGTCGGGCAGACCGCCGACATTGTGGTGGCTCTTGATATTCGCGGTGCCGCTGCCGCCACCGGATTCGACGACGTCGGGGTAGAGCGTGCCCTGCACCAGGAACTCGACCTCGGGCTTGACGCCGCCGCTCTGTTCCACGACGACCTCGGAGACAGCATCCTCGAACGACCGGATGAACTCCCGGCCGATGATCTTGCGCTTCTCCTCCGGATCGGTGACACCCTTCAGTTCACCGAGGAACTTGTCGACCGCGTCGACGGTGACCAGCTTGGCGCCGGTCGCGGCGACGAAGTCCTGCTGCACCTGCTCACGCTCGCCCGCCCGCAACAGGCCATGGTCGACGAACACACAGGTCAGCCGGTCGCCGATCGCGCGCTGCACCAGAGCGGCGGCGACCGCGCTGTCCACACCGCCGGACAGCCCGCAGATCGCATGGCCGTCGCCGATCTGCTCGCGCACCGAAGTGATCAACGACTCGGCGATATTGGCCGGGGTCCAGGTGGCGGGGATGCCGGCGAGCTCGTGCAGGAAGCGGCTGAGCACCTGCTGACCGTGCGGCGAGTGCAGCACCTCCGGGTGGTACTGCACACCGGCCAGCTTGCGGGCCCGGTTCTCGAATGCGGCGACCGGAGCGCCCGCGCTGGTGCCGGTGACCTCGAAGCCCTCGGGCGCGTCGGTGACCGCATCGCCGTGGCTCATCCACACCGGCTGTCTAGTGGGCAGGCCGCCGTGCAGCAGACCGCCATCGATATCGAGGTCGGTGCGACCGTATTCGCGGGTGCCGGTTTGCGCGACGGTGCCGCCGAGGGCTTGCGCCATGGCCTGGAAGCCGTAGCAGATGCCGAAGACCGGAATGTCGAGATCGAACAGCCGCGCGTCCAGCTGCGGTGCGCCCTCGGCGTACACGCTGGACGGTCCGCCGGACAGGATCACCGCGAGCGGCTGCTTCTCGGCGATCTCGTCCACCGTGGCGGTATGCGGGATCACCTCCGAATACACACTCGATTCACGGACCCGCCGGGCGATCAGCTGGGCGTACTGTGCGCCGAAGTCGACGACGAGGACCGGTCTCTGAGTTTCTGCCACCCGCACAGTTTAGTGAGGGGCGGAAATCGTCCCGCGCGCCCCCGCACTGCTGGTTATCCTCATGCCGTGCCCTTCGCCCGCGCGATAGACGCCGACATCCACTACGAGGACAGTGGCGGCGACGGTCCGGTGGTCTTATTAGCGCACGAATTCTTCATGGACCGGACGATGTTCGCATCCCAGATGGCCGCGCTCGCACCGGAATTCCGGATCGTGTCCTGGGATGCGCGCGGACACGGCCGCACCAGGGACCAGGGACTACCGTTCACCTACTGGACCGCCGCGCGCGACGCCCTCACCGTGCTCGATCATCTCGGCGCCGAACGCGCCGTGTTCGGCGGCACCGCACAAGGGGGATTCACCGCGCTGCGCACCGCGCTCATCGCACCCGAGCGGGTTTCCGCGCTGATCCTGATCAGCACCGAGGCGAACGGCCCGACGCCCGAGCAATCCACCGCGACCCAGAAATTCCTGGACGAGTGGTACGACGACGGCTCCCGGCAGGAGGCCGTCGAACAGCTCGCGTATTGGCTGATCGGCGATGACGAGTGGTACCGGGCGATCTGGACCAAACGCTGGCTGGTCCGCGACCGCGAAGGCATCGAGGTCGCCGCGGGCTGTCTGCTCGGCCGCGATTCGGTATCGGATCGCTTATCCGAAATCACCTGCCCCGCCTTGGTGATTCACGCCACCGACAGCGGCATCGCCCGCGAGCGCGCCCAGCAGCTGGCCGCCGACCTCACCGCATCGACCTTCGTCGAGATCGCGGGCGCACGCCTGGCAGTCACCATGACCCACCCCGAACCAGTGAATCACGCCATCCAGCAGTTCCTCCGCGAGCGCACTGTCCCCACCCACGTCCGCTGACCCGTACTACGCCGACGGTAGTCGAATGGCGGCTCCGAACTGCCTCGACGACCACCATTCGACTACGCTCGGCGAGCCATGGGCTAGGTCAGGCGCGGACGCTCAGGCCGACGCGCTGGAATTCCTTGAGGTCGGAGTAGCCGGCCTTGGCCATCGAGCGACGCAGGCCGCCAACGAGATTCAGCGAGCCGAACGGGTCGTCGGAGGGTCCGTACAGGACACGCTCCAGGCTCGGACGCACCGACTCGCCGGTATCACCGGACAGCTCGCCGCCCAGATCCCACGGATCCTCCACGTGCAGCAGCGAACCGCGCGGCACCGACGGATGCGCGGCCGAGGACGGCCAGTACCAGCCGCGACCAGGCGCCGCGGCGGCCAGCGCAAGCGGGACCCCGAGCATGGCGGCATCGGCGCCACAGGCGATGGCCTTGGCCAGCTGACCCGAGGTGGCGATATCACCGTCGGCGATCACGTGCACATAGCGGCCGCCGGTCTCGTCCAGGTAGTCGCGGCGCGCGGCGGCGGCGTCGGCGATGGCGGTGGCCATCGGCACCCCGATGCCGAGCACCTCGCCGGTGGTCGTCGCGCCGGGGTAGGAACCGTAACCGACGATGACGCCCGCGGCGCCGGTGCGCATCAGGTGCAGCGCGGTCTTGTGATCGCTCACGCCACCGGCCACCACCGGCACATCCAGTTCGGCGATGAAGGTCTTGAGGTTCAACGGCTCACCATCGCCGACGTGTTCGGCGGAGATGATGGTGCCGTGCACCACGAGTAGGTCGATACCGGCCTGCAGCAGCGCCGGGGTCAGCGCGCGGGCGTTCTGCGGGCTCACCCGCACCGCCACCGTCACACCGGCGGCCCGCACCTGCGCGACCGCGGCGGCCAGCAGATCCGGCTGCATCGGCGCGGCATGCAGTTCCTGCAGCAGCCCGACGGCACGCTCATAGCCGCCCTTTGCGACGAGTTCGAGCAGCTGGTCGATCTTCGCGGCGACATCGGCGTGCCGGGCCCACAGCCCCTCACCGTTGATGACGCCGAGTCCGCCGAGCCTGCCGAGTTCGATGGCGAACTCCGGCGAGACCAGCGCATCGGTCGGGTGCGCCAGGAACGGGATCTCGAATCGGTAGGCGTCCAACTGCCACGCCAGCGATACCTGCTTCGACGAACGAGTCCGCCGCGACGGGACGATATCGACATCGTCCAGTTCATAGGTACGCCGGGCGGTCCGACCCATACCGATCTCGACCATGTCGCGCACGCTTGCTCCTTTGTATCTTTGGCCGCGCGCCTGCGGCGCGGCGTGTTCGCGGGCTCTGTCTGATTTGCGACGCCTTCGGCGCCGCGTGTTCGCGGCCCCCTGGTGTCTCGCGTCCGAGCCGTCGAGACTCGCGCCTACGGCGCATGCGCTTCGACGACTCGGACGCGAGACGGGCCGCGAACGTCGCTCGTAAGACTCGCTCCGTCGTAGGCACGTAGCGACGACAGGTTTATGCCCGATTCGCCCGACCATTGGTTCAGTGTCGCGAAGGACAGCAGACGAGCCCAATCATGCACGGACCGGACGGTCCAGTACACAAACGTCAACCGGGCTAGCCGCGACCAGTGTAGTTGGGCGCCTCGACGGTCATGGTGATGTCGTGCGGGTGGCTCTCCTTGAGCCCCGCCGCGGTGATCTGCACGAACTGCGCCTCCTGCAGATCCGCGATGGACTGCGACCCGGTGTAGCCCATGGCCGCCCGCAGCCCGCCGACGAGCTGATGGATCACCTGGTTGACCGGTCCGCGGAACGGCACCCGCCCCTCGATGCCCTCGGGCACCAGCTTGTCCTCGGCGAGCACGTCGTCCTGGAAGTAGCGGTCCTTGGAGTAGGACTTGGCTTGGCCGCGGCCCTGCATGGCGCCCAGCGAGCCCATGCCGCGGTAGCTCTTGAACTGCTTGCCGCCCACCAGGATCAGCTCACCCGGGGACTCGGCGGTACCGGCCAGCAGCGAGCCGAGCATCACGGTGGACGCGCCCGCCGCGATGGCCTTGGCGATATCACCGGAGAACTGGATACCGCCGTCGGCGATCACCGGAACGCCATACGGCTTGCACGCGGCGACGGCCTCGAGGATCGCGGTGATCTGCGGCGCGCCGACACCGGCGACCACGCGAGTGGTGCAGATGGAGCCGGGACCGACACCGACCTTGACAGCATCCGCGCCCGCCTCGACCAGCGCGGCCGCACCGGCCCTGGTGGCCACATTGCCGCCGACGATCTGGATACGATCGCCGACCTCGGCCTTGACCTTGGTCACCATCTGCAGCACACCGGCCTGATGGCCGTGCGCGGTATCGACGATGAGCACGTCCACCCCGGCGTCGGCCAAAGTCATGGCGCGCGACCAGGAGTCCTCGCCGACACCGATCGCGGCGCCGACGAGCAGGCGGCCGTCACGGTCCTTGGTGGCGTTCGGGTACTGATCGGTCTTGACGAAGTCCTTGACGGTGATGAGTCCGCGCAGGCGGCCGTTACCGTCGACGATCGGCAGCTTCTCGATCTTGTGGCGACGCAGCAGACCGAGCGCGGCCTCGGCGGTGACGCCCTCCTGCGCGGTGATCAACGGCGCCTTGGTCATCACATCGGCGACCCGCCGGTTCTGATCCACCTCGAAGCGCATATCGCGGTTGGTGATAATGCCCACAAGCGCACCGGTCTCATCCACCACCGGCAGGCCGGAAATGCGGAAGCGGGCGCACATCGCGTCGACCTCTGCGAGGCTGTCGGTGGGGCGACAAGTCACCGGGTCGGTGACCATGCCCGCCTCGGACCGCTTGACGGTCTCGACCTGCGCGGCTTGGTCGGCGACGGCGAGATTGCGGTGCAACACACCCATGCCGCCCGCGCGCGCCATGGAGATGGCCATCCGCGCCTCGGTCACGGTGTCCATGGCGGAACTGCAGAGCGGGGTGCGCAACCGGATCTCACGGGTCAGCTGGCTGGAGGTTTCCACCGAGCTCGGGATGAGATCCGAAGCGGCCGGTAGCAACAGCACATCGTCGAACGTGAGGCCGAGCATGGCGATCTTGTTCGGATCGTCACCACCCGTAGGAGGGCGGACCGCGATTCGTTCGCCCGATACGGGATTACTCATTCGGATCGACTCCTCCTGGACGTCGAAAGCAACGAACGCCGGGGTGGCCGGCGTCGTGGAAGCTGATGGGATGGACGGTGGCGGCTCCGCCAGCGCTGTCGGATACTGGCCGGGGCCTGTCACCCATGGTATCTGTCCCGCAAACACGCTCACGACTGCGCCTCGCTGACGCTCGGCTCCGCCGTGCGCGTGAGCGCCTGTGCCTATGGTTCACTCGCTGCGCTCGCTCACGACTGCGCCTCGCTGACGCTCGGCTCCGCCGTGCGCGTGAGCGCCTGTGCCCATGGTTCACTCGCTGCGCTCGCTCACGGAACTGAGCCCACCACCGAAACTGGCGCGCCACATAGCTGGCGAAGAGCACCCTGTTCTGCGTACCGTGGGGGTGTGCGTGACCATCTACCACCTGGCTTGCCGCCGGATCCGTTTGCCGGAGACCCCTCCGACCCGTCCGCCGCGCTCGATGCCATCGAGCCCGGTGAACCGCTGGATCCCCACGAGCGCCTTGCGGT
This sequence comes from Nocardia sp. NPDC102475, assembly GCF_055584605.1. Classification (NCBI taxonomy): domain Bacteria; kingdom Bacillati; phylum Actinomycetota; class Actinomycetes; order Mycobacteriales; family Nocardiaceae; genus Nocardia; species Nocardia sp. NPDC102475. Next base: position 253,124 of record NZ_JBVJLS010000013.1, read on the forward strand.
CGAGGAGGATCTCGCCGACCTTGCGGTGTATGAGGCACTACTAGCGCACCGTGGCATCCGAGGACTCGTGGTCAGCTGCGAAGACTGCAGACAAGATCACTACCACGACTGGGATATGCTGCGCGCCAACCTGCTTCAGCTGCTGGTCGACGGCACAGTGCGCCCGCACGAGCCCGCCTACGACCCGATGCCGGAAGCGTATGTCACCTGGGATTACTGCCGGGGATACGCGGACGCCTCGATGAACGAGGCATTCCACGGTGACGGATTCGACGGTTTCGACAACTGACATCGCGCGCTCACACAGCGCGCTGACGCGCGGGCGCGATGTGAAATAGCTGACAGACAAAAAGCCGACCGCCGGTCGGCGATCGGTTCATGCACAACAATTCGAATGTCCGCGCACCCACGCACGCGCGGAAGTGGCGGATATGCATCCGCCACAGCGCTTCTGCTGGATCGAGCGCTTTTCACGAACCAAGCGCTGTTGGAGTATCGACTCCGATTAAGTGGCCGGCCCCGATCCGGGCAACCCCGGCAAAGACGGCAAACCCGTGGGAACCACGAAGGTCGGCGGCTGCTGATGAGTCGGGGGTTGCGCGGGCGGGCCGGAATCCACGCTCGGCACGACCCCCGTGGGCTGGGTTCCCACGGTGGTCGGCGGAGCCTGAGTCGGATGACTGGGCTGGGTGGGCTGTTCGGGAGCGGGAGTGGTCACCGGCGGCGCGGTTGTCGGCGGTGTCGACTTACCCGGTGTGTTCGGTTCCGTCGTCGGCACCTTCGTATCGACCGGCGGCACCACCGAGGAGGTAGAACCAGCATCGCCGGACGGCTTGGTGGCCGGCGAGCTGGTGCCATCGGTCGTTGCCGAGTTGGGTGTCGTCGTCGGTGTCGTGCTCGCCGCGAGTGACTTCCCGATCTCCGGAGCGATCTTGTTCAACTCCGCGAGCAAGACGTTGAATTCGTTGATTCGCTTATCCCGCTTGACCGGATCGTCGATCAGCTCGGCATTCGCCTTGGCGCCCTCCAGCTTTGCCCTTGCCTGCTCCGGATTGTCCTGAGCGAGCATCGTTTTCGCATTGGCCAGATCGCTGTCGGCGCGCTGCACCACGGTCGACTGCGCCTGTTCGCTGAACACGACTTCCTTGACCCGCCAGAGCGGATCACCAGGAGCGGCGCCATAGGAGAACGCCGAAAGACCACCGATGACCAGAGCCAGCGCGGCAGCCGTCCCGAGAATCGGACGGATGAGCCGTAGTCGCCCACCGGACTGCGCACCGATCCGGACCTGCCGGGCACCGATCTCCTGATTGACCGCGGCAACGATCTCATCGAGATTCGGTTCAGCGGGCAACGGCGGAGAAATCAGCTCCGCTCGCCAGTCCGCCAGCAGCGACGCGAGCTGAAACTCCTCCGCGCTGTCGGTCTGTACCGGGCCGTTGCTAGCAATGGCATCGATCAGCGCATCGTCTCTGCGCACCGCCGCGATGTCCACCGGACCGGTGTCACCACTCCCGGCGTAGGGACCGCTGTTTCGCGATCCACGTCGCGCCTTCCAGTCGCCCCGACCGCGCTCGCCATCCCTAGCCATACATTTCACCTGCCCTCGCCACTTGTGACTTCAGTTTCGCGAGCGCCCGGTGTTGGGCGACGCGTATCGCACCCGCCGTACTGCCCACGGCGACTGCGGTTTCTTCTGCTGACAAACCCATGACCAAACGCAGGATCAGAATCTCTCGATGCTTCTCCGGAAGCGTCGCGAGCAGACTGTTCATCTGCCTGCTCGTTTCGGACTCGAGAGCTCGCTGTTCCGGCCCCTGGTCGGTGGATATGACATCTGGTACTTCGGCCATTGCCTCCGCCTTGTTACGGGCGGCGTTGCGATGAGCGTCGGCAACCTTGTGCGAAGCGATTCCGTATACGAAGGCCATGAAGGGCCTGCCCTGGTCCTGATACCGGGGCAGAGCTGTCATCACAGCCAGACATACCTCCTGCGCAACGTCGTCCGCAGAGAGCTGTCCACGCTCCGCGGCGCCGATCCGCGCGCGGCAATAGCGCACCACCAACGGGCGGACCAATTCGAGTACCTGGGCTAAAGCGGATCTGTCGCCCTGCGCAGCGGCAGCGACGGCGAGGTCCAACTCTTCGCCCGTGTTCGTCATCGTCAGAGAATTTCCTGGCGTTACAAGTGGCACCGGCAGTGATGACCAGTGCTTCCGCCGAAGGGGCGGAACGGGTCTAACAATAGCGATACAACCCGTGGATCCGGGCAACACGGTGGTGTCTTGATCAGACTCGGGAATCACTCATGGGACGAAAGTGCCCGCCACGACGGCCGATTGCCTGCGCGCACTCCTGCGCATCGATCGCGGCCGCGCTCGCGCGAGCCCCCGTGGACACCCCGGAGCGCAACATCGAACTGGCCCAACGCAATGGGAGCAATCCATGCTCGCGGCACTGCTCGGCGACCTCATCGGCCAGCGTTCGCGCACGCTCGACATCACCGGCTGCCGCGGCGGTCGCGGCGACCAAGAGCCGGGACTTGACCCGGTGCCGGACGGACGGTCCGTCCTCGGCGAGCGCGAGGGCCGTCGCGGCATGGGGTGCGGCGGTGCCGGCGGCACCGGCAGCGAGTGCGGTCTCCGCGCAGACCCAATGCCACCGGATCAGCGTTCGCCAGCCGTGCGGCGACTGCGCCTGAGCCATCGCGTCATGACTGCGGCGGAGCAGGCGGGAGGCGAGCGCCAGACGGCCGGTGCCGAGCGCATCGGCCGCGAGACCGGTCAGCGCGTCACAGATCGCGTCCACGCGTTCGGGACCGACCGCATCCCCCGTCGGCAGGATCAACGCGGCCGCGCGACCGTCGTATCCGGCGGCACGGGCATGCCAGCCGAGCTGACGCACAAACGAGCCCTCGGTACTCGCGGCCAGCGACAGCAGCACCGGATCGGTGGTGCGCGCGCGCAATACTCGCAACTCTTCGCGTGCCGCGGCGTAGCGACCCTGACCACCGAAAATCACCGCCCGGTGCCAGGAATCGAGCGGGTTCGCGGCGGTCGGCAACTCGGTAGCGGCATGGCCGGGGCAGACGCCGAAAGCCGCGTCGGCAAGCATGGCGGACTCGATATATATGGGGGAAGCAGGCACGAGCACGCCGAACTCTAACCCGAGTGCCGCAGGGGATCGCGCAGCGAGAAACCGTCCGTCAGGTACTTCCGGCTAATATTGAGCATTTCATCGCCGTCGCCATGTTTCCATCAAGTAAAAGTACTTCCGGCAATCACATACCGTGTGCGATCGGAATTCACATGCGTTGCGCGCAATTAACCTCAGCGCCCCGTTTCTGCCATCTCCGACCGACCGGACATCGTAGCGGGCCGTCGACCATGTGATAGGACCCACGTCTGCACCTACTTGCTACCACACGGGGATGCAACCGCCGACCCGTTCCCACCTGCGGGAATGCGGAATACTGAGGCCATGCGAAGACATACCGGCCTCTGACCAACCGATCAGTATTACCGGGCGGGCCCAAAAAGTAAACAGCTTCGAGGTTAATTTTCGCAGCTTAAGATTTAGAAAACTGCTGCATCGAACTATTGACGGAATTTCACGGCTGGACCTAACGTAACTCATCGCCACGGTCGGCGCCGCGCGAAATTGCAGCGACCGCAATAGGCGAGCCCATGGCACGCCGCCGACCCAGCGCCGTGGCCACAACTGTTGCAGAACAACTGCTCGACAACGCTGACGAGCTCGCACCACGAGGAGTTCACCATGCCCATGCCGACCCACCTCCCCGGACCGAACGCGGACGTCTGGGACTGGCAGATGCGAGGATCCTGCCGAGGCCAGGACTCCGCGGTGTTTTTCCATCCGGACGGTGAACGTGGCCGCGCCCGCACCGCACGCGAGATGCGCGCCAAGGAGATCTGCCGGGCCTGCCCAGTGCTCATGCAGTGCCGCAGCCACGCGCTCAAAGTCAGCGAGCCCTACGGCATCTGGGGCGGTATGTCCGAAACCGAGCGGGAGATGCACGCTCGACGCAACCGTCGTCGGATGGCCGTTTAAAACCAACTTCTTCCCATCCAGGTGGCGCGGCGCGCCGAATGCCTAGCAAACACCCGGCGATGGCCACAAGCCGAAGTCGGTTGTAGATACGGCGTTTCGTAAAACCAGCGGCGTGTCACGGCGTGTCCCCTCCAGAAACGTCTGGCGTGTCGAGGTTTACAGGGAAGTTGCCGACCCGCATGCGGGTCGCTGATACCCCACCGCACGGGGTCCGATAGCGGCCCGCTACGGTAGTGACCGATGACACAGAATGGAGCGTTGTGACAACGCGGCCGCCGGCCGCAGAGGGCGACTCGTTCCGAAGAGAAGCCATCCCACCCACCATTGCGTCGAATCGGGTGGAATCTGCGGTAACGGCACGCGCCGCCGAAAGTATCGAGCTCGCCGCACTTCTCGAACGTTGCGGCCGGTCCGACCAGGAGGCATTCGCCGAGCTGTACGACCGAACGTGCGCGCGCGTGTTCGGCTTGGTGCTACGCGTCCTGCACGACCCCGGCTACGCGGAGGAGACCACCCAGGAGGTGTATCTCCAAATCTGGCGGACCGCGTCGAGTTTCGACGCGACCAAAGGTTCCGCGGTGACATGGTTGATGACCCTCGCTCATCGGCGGGCCGTCGACCGGGTCCGCGCCGAACAAGCCCATACCCTGCGCGAAGTCGCCTATGGGATAAGGGTTCTCGGCAACGAATTCGATGAGGTCACCGAAGAAGTAGAGCGAAGGCTCGAGCAGCAGGCCGTCCAGCAGGGTCTAGGGACATTGACACAGACTCAGCGGGAAGCCATTTCGCTCGCCTACTACGGCGGGCGAACCTACGCGGAAGTCGCCGACTTCCTCGGCGTAGGGTTACCGACCGTTAAGTCCCGTATACGGGACGGATTGACACGACTGAAGAAAAGTTTGGGGGTGACGTGAGATGAACGAAGCCCGGATCGATCTCGCGCACGCCGTCGCGCTCGGATCGATCGACGACGAAGACCACAATGCGGTGCAGGAAGTGCTCGACGGCGAGGACCCCGTACTACGCGCTGAATTCATGACCGAAGCCCAGCAGACGAAGGAAGTCCTCGGCGCTCTCGCGGAGGCGACGGCGGCCCAGCCGCCCGCCGCCCTGCGTGCCAGATTGCTCGCCGCCATCGCCGCTGAGCAACCACCCGTCGCCTCTTAGAACTTCACCGACCCGAGTCGGAATCAGTTCTCGCGATTGATATTTTTCGACTTGTTGCGCGCCATTGCGTTCATATTGTTCATAAGACGAAGGCCCCCGGGACACGCGGTCCCGGGGGCCTTCTGCCGTGCGGCCTGCGCTCAGTGCGCGTGACCGTGGTGGCTGTGGTCGTGCTCCTCTTCGGCGGGCTTGTCGACCACGGCGCTCTCGGTGGTGAGGATCATCCGGGCCACCGACGCCGCGTTCACGACCGCGGAGCGAGTCACCTTGACCGGGTCAACGACACCGTCGGTGAGCAGATCACCGTAGGCGAGGGTGGCGGCATTGAAGCCTTCCTTGCCGTCGGCGACCTTGCTGACCACCACAGCGCCGTCCACGCCCGCGTTGGTGGCGATCCAGAACAGCGGCGCCGACAGTGCGGTGCGCACCACCTCGACGCCGATGGCCTCGTCACCGGAGAGCGAGTCGCGCAGTTCGACGAGCTTGGCGGCGGCATGTACCAGGGCGGTGCCACCACCGGGCACGATGCCCTCGTCGACGGCGGCCTTGGCCGCGCTCACCGCGTCCTCGACCCGGTACTTGCGCTCCTTGAGCGCGGTCTCGGTGGCCGCGCCGACCTTGATCACCGCGACGCCGCCGGCCAGCTTGGCCAAGCGCTCCTCGAGCTTCTCCCGATCCCAATCGGAATCGGTGGCCTCGATCTCGCGCCGCAGCTGCGTGCCGCGGGCCGCGATGTCCTCGGCGGTGCCCGCACCGTCGATGATCGTGGTGTCGTCCTTGGTGACGACGATGCGACGCGCCTTGCCGAGCACCTCGATGCCCGCCTCGCGCAGCGAGATGCCCAGATCCGGGTTGACCACGGTGCCCGCGGTGACGACGGCGAGGTCGTCGAGGAAGGCCTTGCGCCGGTCACCGAAGAACGGGGCCTTCACCGCAACGGCCTTGAGGGTCTTGCGGATCGAGTTGACCACCAGGGTGGACAGCGCCTCGCCATCGACGTCCTCGGCGATGATCAGCACCGGCTTGCCGGATTCGGCGATCTTCTCCAGCAGCGGGAGCAGATCGGGCAGCGAGCTGATCTTCTCCCGGTTCAGCAGGATGTAGGCATCCTCTAGGACGGCCTGCTGGCTGTCGGCGTCGGTGACGAAGTAGGGCGAGAGGTAGCCCTTGTCGAACTGGACGCCCTCGGTGACGACGAGTTCGGTCTGCAGCGTCGAGGACTCCTCGACGGTGACAACGCCGTCCTTGCCGACGGTGGTCAGCGCCTTGCCGACCATTTCGCCGATCTCCTCGTCGCGCGAGGAGACGGTGGCGACCTGTGCGATTGCCTGCGCGCCGGAGACCGGGGTGGCCAGCGCGAGCAGCGCCTCGGAGACCGCGTCGGCGGCCTTGGCGATGCCCGAACCCACCACGATCGGATTCGCGCCCGCCGCAACGTTCTTCAGACCCGCGCGCACCAGCGCCTGGGCCAGCACGGTGGCGGTGGTGGTGCCGTCACCGGCAACATCGTTGGTCTTGGTCGCGACGCTCTTGACCAGCTGCGCGCCGAGATTCTCGAACGGATCCTCGAGGTCGATATCGCGCGCGATGGTGACGCCGTCGTTGGTCACGGTCGGGCCGCCGAAGGCCTTCGCGAGCACAACGTGGCGACCACGCGGCCCGAGGGTGACCTTCACCGCGTCGGCGAGCTTGTCGACGCCGCGCTCGAGAGCACGACGAGCCTTCTCGTCGAACTCGATCTGCTTTGCCATGTTTTTGTCAGCTCCTGTGTGTTCTGGGCCGAACGCACTCCGCCCCGGGTCGCGAAAGACACCGGGGCGGAACGCATGTGCCTATCGGCTACTTGGTGACGACGGCCAGGATGTCGCGCGCCGACAGGATGAGGTACTCCTCGCCCTGGTACTTGATCTCGGTGCCGCCGTACTTGCTGTAGATGACGACGTCGCCTTCCTTGACGTCGACCGGGATGCGGTCACCCTTGTCGGTGACGCGTCCTTCGCCGACGGCGATGACGGTGCCCTCCTGCGGCTTCTCCTTCGCCGTGTCGGGGATGACCAGGCCGGAGGCCGTCGTCGTCTCGGCCTCGTTGGCCTGGACGAGGATCTTGTCCTCGAGCGGCTTGATGTTCACGCTCGCCACGTTGAGCCCTCCACTTTCAGGGGATTTACGGTCGTCCGGAACTGTTGTCCCGGACCATCGGTATCGGTTTGTATCGAGCGGCCCGCAAGCAGTCGCCGACGGTCACTCGAACTCGACCCTGCGCATCAGCCCCGTCGTCGCGGGTGCCGGGACCCCTGCTCAGTAGTCGAACTGGCACACGCACATCACACAGTGCCGACTAGCACTCTATACATGAGAGTGCCAGCGCTCAAGGTTGGACGGTGCCAAAACCGTTGGCCCCCGCCTACGCGTGTCGTTTTCCGACACGCGTGCGCCACGCCACGCCCAGATGTCTGAGGGCTTCCCAAGACTTCGGCAAATCTGTAACGTTCGGATAACGGATTGTGACAGTATTGACGACGGTCGTGCTCCGCTCGCCGTGTTCGTCACGAACCGGCGCCGTGGGGGGAGCACCAAGCGTCACGAAACACCCAGTGCCACAGAGCAATACCCGCTCCGCAAGAGCAAGATCAACGTCAGTACCAGCGTCACGACACCAGCGTTTTCAAACAAGAAGCTTCACCAGAGGGCAAGACCACACGTGATCCATGGCCGTCCCAGCGACCCATCCGGACAACGGGTCGGCCCGGTCCCGCGTCCGGATCGCTCGTCATCCACGCGAGCTGTCCGGCTGTCCATTCGAGATGGTCGGCGACACCATGACCATCCGCTCGAAGGGAGGTGACATGCGAACATCCCTCGGCATATCGGCCGGTAACGAGGTCGTGTGCTCGGCGCTGGTCGCTACCGCGTCCAATGGCGCGCAGAGTTTCGACTATCGAGTGGTTTCCGCGGACGCGGCCCACTCCGATCTCGGCGATCTCGTCGCGTCCTCGATCGAGCTCATGACCACCCAGCTTCCGACCACGCAGCTCTCCTATGACGTGGCCTTTCCGAAGCATCCGGTCGGCGCGCGCTTCGCCGGTGCGAAATCGGTCGGTGTCGATTCCGCCGCCGGTCGCCCGCCCACCAGCGTCGCGGTCGCCTATCGCAGTAAAGAGCAGGCGCAGGTGATCCGGTCGGCCACCGGCAAACAGCGCGATCTGCGGCTGGTGCCGGAAGGTACTGCGGCACTTACGTATTTGCGGCACACCGGACTCGTGGACCGCTACGAGACGGTCGCCATCGTCGACCTCGGCGCGACCGGTCTCAGCGTCACCGTGGCCGACCAAGCCGACTCCACCATCCTGCGCACCGAACGCACCGCGGCGATCAGCGGCAACGCCGTCGACGAGCTGATCTATCACCACCTCGTCGATCTGCACTACGCCCGGCGCGGCACCCGCCCCAACCGGGGCATGCTGACCAACCGCGGCCGCGCCGCCAAAGAACACCTATCGATCGCGCCTGCCGTGACCATCGATCACGTCGCGGGCCAGCCGCTCAAGCTGACCAGGGCCGACTTCGAGGAACTGATCTCGGATCTGCTGCGCGAGACCGCCGTTTTCGTCGCCGCGGTTTTCGCGCGGGCGCCCACGTTTCCGCAGGCCGTCATTGTGATCGGCGGCGGGGCCAATATTCCGGCCGTCCTGTCCACCCTCGAACGCGCGCTGGACATTCCGGTGCACACCATCGACGATCCGGAGGCGGTGATCGCGAAAGGCGCCGCGCTGGTGGCCGATTCGGTGCAGCCGTCGGTATTCCCGGTCGTCGGCGCCGCCGACGCGCCGGTCGGTACCTTCACCAAGGTCGTCGGCACGCTGGCGGGTGCGATCGTGGTGGTCGGGCTGATCATCGGCTACGGGGTGAAGACCTTCGCACCGACCGGGGACGACGAGATCTCCCCCGCGGGCACCACCAGCAGTGCGCAACTACCCACGGCGCCGGTGACGGTAGCGCCGCCGACCGGTGCGGGCACTTCGACCACCGGCCCGAACCGGGAGAGCACCAACCGGCCCTCCGGCGCCAATATCCCCTCGCTCACTCCGGACCGCAGCCAACCGGCCACCTCGACCGCCTCGTCGCCCGTCGGGACCACCCCGTCCGCGCCGACGCTGCGCCCGGATCCGAACCTGCCGCCGATTCCGTTCCCCGAGTTGCTCGGACCGCTGTTCGGAAATCCGAATTCGCCGGGTGCCGGGTCGTCGGGGCAGGACCGCGGTCCGGCGTCATCGGCACCGCAACTGGAGCCCACGCAGGCGCCCGCACAATCGCGGATTCCATTCCCGCCCAGAGCGAATTCAGGCTCGAGCGCAGGGCGGTCAGGGCAACTAATCGGGCCGCACGACTGAAAGCCAGGCAGGCAGGGCGGTTCGGGAGCCGGAGCAATTTGTGCGTTGCCACCATCCAGACGCAGCTCACCCGTCGAGGGTAGTCAAATGGTTGCTCAGAATCCCACCCACAACCACCATTCGACTACCCTCGGCAAACTCTCGACAAGGCGACCACAGCACCACCAACAGGCGCGCCCGGCTGGTCGAACCTCAGTGCCACCTGATCTTGATCGCGTCCGCGCTCCCCTAGACTTGGCTGACGGAGACCGGGAGGCCGGGGTCGGTGGCGACGGTCAGGGGGGATGGGGTTGCGCCGCCTGCGATGACGTGGGCGCCGAGGGCGGCGATCATTACGCCGTTGTCGGTGCACAGGCGAGGTTTGGGGACGCGCAGGCGCAATCCGGCTGCGACGCAGCGGTCTTCGGCCATCGAGCGGATTCTGGAGTTGGCGGTGGCGCCGCCGCCGAGGACCAGGGTCTCCACGCCGACATCCTGGGCGGCACGTACCGCCTTCATGGTGAGTACGTCGGCGACCGACTCCTGGAACGATGCCGCGATGTCCGGGATCGGCAGTTCATCGGCGGTGAAGCCGTTGCGCTGGGCCGCCTCGACGTAGCGGGCGACGGCGGTTTTGAGGCCGGAGAAGGAGAAGTCGTAGCGGGGGTCGCGCGGGCCGGTCATGCCGCGGGGGAAGGCAATGGCCTTCGGATCGCCGTGTGCCGCAGCGGCATCCAGCGCCGGTCCGCCCGGGAAGCCGAGGCCGAGTAGCCGGGCGACCTTGTCGAAGGCTTCGCCCGCCGCGTCGTCGACGGTGCTGCCCAGTTCGACGATCGGCTCGGCCAGATCGGTGACGTGCAGCAGATGCGTGTGCCCGCCGGAGACCAGCAGCGCGACGCACGGCGGCATCGGACCGTGTTCGAGGGTGTCCACCGCAACGTGTCCACCGAGATGGTTCAGTGCGTAGAACGGCACATCCCACGCTGCCGCATAGGCTTTCGCGGCCGCGACGCCGACCAGCAGCGCACCGGCCAGTCCGGGTCCGATGGTCACCGCGAGTGCGTCGGGCTTGCTGATGCCCACGGCGGCCAGCGCTCGGCGCATCGCGGGCACGATGGCCTCGAGATGTGCGCGCGAGGCGATCTCCGGGACCACACCGCCGAAGCGGGCGTGCTGTTCGACGCTGGAGGCGACCTCGTCGGCGAGCAGTTCACAGGTGCCGTCGGGATGTCGGCGCACGATACCGACTCCCGTTTCGTCGCAGGAACTTTCGATGCCCATGACGATCACGAAAGCACCTCGTTCGGTTGTGCCGATTCGGCCGGCTGCGGGCCCCAGGCCGGGTTCGCTGCTAGTTCCGGTCTGCGCATGGTGTACGCGTCGGCGCCGCTGGGGTGGTAGTAGTTCTTGCGCAGGCCGATGATGTGGAAGCCGTGCTTGGCATAGAGCGCGATGGCGGGGGCGTTATCGGTGCGCACCTCGAGGAAGACCGGCCCGCCGCGCTTACCCGCCTCGGCGAGCAGCGCCTCCAGCAGCATCGTGCCGACACCGCCGCGATGACAGCCTGGATCGACGCCGATGGTGTGCACCTCGGCCTCGGGGTGTTCGGCATCACCGAGCAGCGCGATACCCGCATAGCCGACCATTCGCCCGGCCTCGTCGCGCGCGACGATATAGCGGTTGTGCGGTCCGGCCAGTTCAGAGCGGAAGGACACCGCCTGCCACGGATCGTCCTCCGGGAACAACAACTGCTCGAGTTCGACACAGCGCTCGATATCGGCGACGTCCATGGGCTCGATGCGAGTCACGGGTCGGCTTCGCCCCTCGGACCTCCGGTCGGGTTCCACGGCCGTCACGCTCCCGTCCGGTCGAGCGTGCGGTAGCTCCGTTCCACCGCATCCGGTCTGCGCAGGTACAGCGGGATCAACGGTTCCGGGACGGCGCGCGCCAGCAGTTCGGCAGCGGCGACCCGCACCAGACCCGCGGGTGACGGGGTTTCGGCCGGGAGCACGGGCAGGTCGAACAGGTCCACGTGCGAGGCAGAACCGGCGATCATGGTGGCCTGCACGGGATCCAGGTCATGGGGCTTGCTCACCTCCGGGCCCTCGATGCGATATCCGTCACGGTAGCGGGCCCAGTACACCTCGCGGCGGCGCGCGTCGGTGACCACGAGCAGTTCGCTCTCGGGTGTGATGCCCGGCAGCAGCGACGGTTCGAGCACCGCGTCGGCGGCGATCGCGTCGAGGCTGCACACGCCGTAGACCGGGACGCCGAGCGCGTCACCGAAGGCAGCGGCGGTCGCCATGCCGACGCGCAGTCCGGTGAACGGCCCCGGCCCGATGCCGACCACGACGGCCTCGATATCGGCCCTGGAACGATCTGCCTCCGAGAGGCATTCGAGGATTTGCGGAGTGAGCACCTCGGCGTGAGCGCGGGCGTCGACCCTGACGCGAGCGGCGACGGTGTGCACCCGCGCCGGGGCGACGGTGCCGGGTGCGGCCTGCTCCAGTTCCACCAATCCCGCCGTTACGGCGGGTGTCGCGGTGTCGACGGCTAGTACAAGCATGATTGGCCCAACGATACCGGGTGGTACCTGGGCGTGGTGCGGACCTACTCGGTAGTTACGGCACCCTGGTCAAGGGGCCTCTTCGCGACCTATCCGACCCATTCCCAGATCGCGGTGCGGACTTCGGAATTCGGTTCGCGTGATAGCAACACATACAGGTGCCGGTCGGCGAGGTGTTCCACGACACCCTTGCCCCACTCCACCACCACGACCGCCTGATGCAGATCGGTGTCGAGATCCAGGGCGTCCAGTTCGTCCAGATCGCCGCCGAGTCGGTAGGCGTCCACATGCACCAGCGGCACCGCCGCGGCGCCCTCGCGCTGTCCGGCCCGGTGCTGGCGGGCGATGATGAAGGTCGGTGAGCTGACCCGGCCCTGCACACCGAGGCCCTCGGCGATACCGCGAGTCAGTGCGGTTTTGCCCGCGCCGAGCGGTCCATCGAGTACCACAAGATCACCCGCGCCCAGACCGGCGGCGAGTTCGCGACCGAAAGCCTCGGTGTCCGCGACCGTGGGCAGAATCCGTTGCTGCCGTTCAGCCACCGGCTACCTCCCCGGTTGATCGGGTGCCGTCGATGACGCCCGCACGTACGAGCAGCCGGTCGAGCGCGGCGTTGACGAGATCCGGGAACTGCATATGCGCCATATGCGCGGCGTCATCGAGGCGGACGAGTTCGCTCTCGGGCAATTCGCGTGCCAGCGCCCGCGAATTGCGGAACGGAATCACGACATCGTGCGCACCGCCGAGCACCAGCACCGGCAGGTCCGCGAGCGTCGGCAGCGCGGCAGATTCGTCGTGCAGTTCGAAGGCCTTCAGGAATTTCACGATCGTTTCGACGGGCGTGCGGTCGATCATGAGCGTGGTGAAGCGCGACAGGGTGGGGCCGACGGGTCCGTGAAACGAGCTGACGTGCAGTATCGGCGCGATCACATGCCGGACGGTGCTGCGCCCGGCCTGCACCAACGTCGGCGCGGTGTGCACGGCCAAGCGGAAGCCGTCGACCGCCGGGTTGCGCAGCAGCTGCGCGATACCCGCCGAGGTGACCTCGGCGGCGGCGGTCGAGAGCAGACCGACCCCGATCACCCGCGCCGCGAACAACTCCGGGAACTGCGCCGCCGCCGCGAGCACCGCCATGCCGCCGAGCGAATGACCGACCAGAACCACCGGCCCGGTCGGAGCGGTCGCCTCGATGACGGCCGCCAGATCGCGCCCGAGTTGGGCGACAGTGCAGCTGTCGGTGGTCGGGGTGCCGGAGCGGCCATGGCCGCGCAGATCGAAGAAGACCAGGCGAGCTCTTGTGCCCCAACGCTTTTCCAGATCACGGCGCTGGAAGTGGTACGACTCCATGGTGTTGCAGAAGCCGTGCACGAAGATCACGGTGACCGGGGCGGCGGGCGGGCCGCATTCCCGGGTGGCCAGGCGCACACCGTCTTCGGTGAGCACCGCACCGGAGCGGTCCTCGTCGAGCAGGTCGAAGTTCTCGTCGCGATATTCGTCGACACGAGCGGGCCAGAGCACCCGGGCGCCGATGCGGCGCAAGGCATGGGCGCCGGCCAGCGCGCCGACCACACCGGCGGTTGCCAATCCGCCGCGGACGACTGTTCTCATCGAATTCCCCCTACGTGGCGCCGCACCACTCGGCCGTGTGGGGAGCACACGATTTCATAGTGGATGGTGCCGAGCAGATCTGCCCAGTCCTGGGCGCGCGGTTGGTCCGCGCCGAACAGGATCGCGGTATCGCCCTCGACGACGCCCGCGGCATTGTCGCCCAGATCGACGACGAATTGGTCCATACAGATGCGACCGATGTTGGGGCGCAATGCGCCACCGAGCCACACCGCGAAGCGGTTGCTCAACGGACGGAACACACCGTCGGCGTATCCGGCGGGGATGAGGGCGACGGTGGTGTCGTGCGGAGCGATCCACTGGTGGCCGTAGGAGACGCCCTCACCGGCGGCGACCTCTTTGACCAGGGCGACTCGCGCTTGAAAGGTCATCGCGGGCCGCAGGCCGAACTCGCCGAGTTCGGGTATCGGAGTCAGGCCGTACATCGCGATACCGGGGCGGACCATATCGAAGGCCAGATCCGGGCGGGTGAGCGTGGCGGCCGAGTTCGCGAGGTGGACCAGTTCCGGTTCGAGGCCGTGTTCCTTGGCGACGGCTACGGCCTCGACGAAGCGGTCGCGCTGGACGTCGAGAAAGGGGTGTTCCGGCTCGTCGGCGTGTGCGAGGTGAGAGAAGATCGCGCGGAACCGCACGACCTGTTCGTCCACCAGCGTGCGCAGGGCCGCGAGCACCGCCGGGTACTCGAGCGGCGCAATGCCGTTGCGGTTGAGGCCGGAGTCGACCTTGAGCGAGACGATGGCAGTCCGGCCGGAGGCGCGCGCCACAGCCTCGATCGCCCGCAGGTGCTCCAGGGAGGAGACGCCGATCTCGATATCGTGTTCGACCGCGGCGCCGAAGTCGGCATCGGAATTATTGAGCCAGCACAGGATCGGGGCGGTAATTCCGGCGGTGCGCAACTGCACCGCCTCGGCGACAGTGGTGACCCCGAGTTCCGCCGCACCGGCCGCCAGCGCGGCCCGCCCGACCTCGACGGCGCCGTGGTTGTAGCCGTCGGCCTTGACCACCGCCATCACCGCCGCATCCCCCGCATATTCACGCAGGATCCGCACGTTGTGGGCAATGGCATCCAGATCGATAACCGTCTCCACTTGCGCCTCCACGCTTATTGATCCTGCCATTCGGCATCTGGCTCGCGCGAGGGCGTCGGTTCATGGCCCAGCGGCGAGGAGCGGAGCAGGGGCGCTTGGAGGACAGCGCAGGTAGGACTCGGATGCCCCGGACGGCCGCCGGTTGCCGAGACCAGCGCGTCTTGCAGGGGCGTCGATGCGGCAATAAAAGCGCGGTCCGGGGCAGCGCACTTCACTTCGACGCAAGCGTGCGCAAGATGCGGATTGCCGGACGCACGTGGCCGAGGAGCGGTGATGCGGAGGTGGGAGCGGCGGATGGGTGGTTTTCGTGGGCGGCGAGGTTGGCGGCGAGTGCGTGGACGCGGGCGGCAGCGGCGGCGGACCAGGCGGGATCGTAGCCCGCAGCGAGGAGGGCGCCGATGATGCCGGAGAGGACGTCACCCGCACCGGCGGTGGCGGCCCAGGAACCCCCTGCTTCGTTGACGAGTACAGGGCGGCCCGGCGTGGCGACGAGGGTGGCTCGGCCTTTGAGCAGGACGGTGAGTTGCCAGGATTCGGCGAGCTCGCGGACGGCGGCCACCCGGTCCTGGCCGACTTCGTGCCCGGTCAGGCGGGCGAATTCGCCTGCGTGCGGGGTTAATACGGTCGGGGCGGTGCGGCCGCGGACCTGGTCGGGATCGGCGGCGAGCAAGGTGAGGCCGTCAGCGTCGACGACGACGGGCAGGTCGGTGGCGAGGATTTCGGCGAGTCGTTTGTGGGCGTCGGTGTCGGTGCCCGCGCCGGGGCCGAATACCCAGGCCTGCACTCGACCGGTGGACGAGATGGTCTGGGCGGCAATAACTTCGGGGAAATGATCGAGAACCTCGGCCGCGCCGGTTCCGGCGTAGCGGACCATACCGGAGGTGGCCGCGACCGCGGCGCCGGTGCACAGCACGGCTGCGCCGGGGTAGGTCGCGCTGCCCGCGCAGATGCCGGTGACGCCCTGGGTGTATTTGTCGTCGACGGGTCCCGGGATCGGCCACCGGGCACCGATCTCCGCCGGTTCCAGCGCTGCGAGGTTCGGTTCGGGTAGCCGTAAACCGATGGGCACCAATTCGATTCGGCCGCAGTAGGGCGCGGCCAAGGCATGTACCGGCTTGTGAGCGCCGAATGCGACCGTCACCTCGGCTCGGACAGCGGGGCCGGTCACCGCGCCGGTGTCCGGATCGACTCCGCTCGGCAGGTCGGCGGCGATGATCGGAACATTCAGAGCGGCAACGATTTCCGCGGCCATCGGGCGCAGCGGGCCGCGGCCGGAGATGCCGACGATGCCATCGATCACTAGATCGGGTCTCGAGTCCGTTGCGCCACCTGGCTCAACAGAACTCACCCCCGTCGCACTAGCCGCCCCGGCGGGAATCGATCCGGCGTCGCCTGACGTGGCCGAGCCCGCACCATCGGCACGCAATACATCCGACGCATTTCGGATTCGACCGCCTGCCTTTCGCAGTGCGGCAAGGCCTTTCGCGTGGGTCCGTTCCGGATTCAGCAGCAGAGCGGTAACGGCGACGCCGCGGCGACGCAGCATTGATCCGGCCCAGAGTACGTCGCCGCCGTTATCGCCGGAGCCCACCAGCAGCAACACCGACCTGCCCGCGATGCCGCCGGTCCGCGTACGCAACTCGCTCGCGACCACCGTCGCCAATCCGTAGGCCGCCCGATGCATGGGCATGCCCTCGGGGACACGGGTGAACAGCTCGGCCTCGGCCGCGCGCACTTCATCGGCGGTGAAATAGCCTCGCTGGCTGGACATGAACGCTCGCCTCCACTGTGTCGATCGGGCACTGCGGTTCCGCTCGTACGGGATACGCCGAAGCGACAACGCCATGGCGCCGCGCGGGCCCGCACCGTCAGCAGACTACGCTTGGCCGTCATGCCGAAGGTGCGCCGCACGATGTCCACCCGGATCGCAATCGGGTTCGTCCTGGCCGCGACACTACTGCTGGCAGGCTGCGGCTCCAGCGATACGAACTCGACCACCGCGTCGACCACCGCGAAGACCGGCCGGCCGACGACCACCAAGTCCGGCGATTCGAAACCCGCCGCCGTCACCGTCGACGTCACGGATATGAAGTTCTCCCCCGCCGAGGTCACCGTCAAGGTCGGCGAGACCGTGACCTGGAAATTCAAGGACTCCGTCCCGCACACCGTCCAGGGCATCGGCGATAAGGCCATGGGCATCAACAGCCCGATCTTCGACAAGGGCGAATGGAGCTACACCTTCTTCGCCCCCGGCACCTACCGCTACCTGTGCTCCCTGCACCCCCAGATGCGCGGCACCGTCACCGTCGAATAGCCCGGTCGCGCTGATCAATCGGTGCGCTGAACCGCTATGCCTGCGGGATTCGGGTGCCGCGGGCCGCGTTGGTGTTCATCGCTTCGACGGCGGCGACCAAAGGGGCCAGTTCGGGGTCGGCGGCGGCTTGACCCAGCGCGCTGGACAGGGCGGTGTCGTGGGTGGGGCGGGCGCGGGCCAGTAGTTCGAGGCCCGCGGGGGTGACGTCGGTGTAGATGCCGCGGCGATCATCGGGGCATAGGTAACGCTGCAGCAGGCCGCGGTCTTCGAGACGGGTGACCAGGCGGGTTGTCGCGCTCTGGCTGAGCACCACGGCTTCGGCGACCTGGTTCATGCGCAGGTGCCCGCCGGGTCCGTCGTGCTGGCGACTGAGCACTACGAGCAGCGAAAATTCGCGCACGCTCAGCTCGTGACCGGATTGCAGGGCACGTTCGATATGCGCCTCGATCTGATCGTGCAGCAGCGTCAGTGCGTACCAACCATCGGCCAGGCCGGTCAGGGCGGCATCCGCGGTCATGGCATTCCCTAAGTTCGTTGTTGTCTGGGGTTGGTGCCCTGGATGCCCAGAGCGGTGGGGTGTAGCTGATGGCTTTCTGCCTCGGTCGAGGCTCCGAAG